>CAJVYZ010000293.1 GCA_913009915.1 uncultured Gemmatimonadota bacterium
CGGGCACGTTGCGGGTGGCCAGGTCCATGTTCACCAGGTCAGGGCGCAGGTGGAGCATCACAGACGTTTCCTCATAACCACCGTGGATGCCCATCCCGAGTTCGGATTCGGGTGAAGCGCCACCCTGGTCCGGGGGCACGAAAGGGTGCAATAGGAAGGTCTGAAGGCCGTGGGCGAGGCGCACCTCTCGCAAGGCGACGCTGAGCAGGGCGCTGTTGCCCCCGTGTCCATTCAGGAAGACCAGCTTGCGGGCGCCGGTGGTCGCCACTGATCTGGCGATATCGTCGACCATGGCCAGAAGGGTGGTGGCCGAGACCCAGAGGGTGCCCGGCGACCAGGCATGTTCGTTTGATTTGCCCACCGGCTGGCTTGGGAGGAGCCAGAGATCGAGCTCCTCGCCGAACTGCTCGGCGACCCGAGCAGCGGCGGCGTCGGCGACCAGGTGATCGACGGCCAGGGGTAGGTGAGGACCGTGTTGTTCGATCGCTCCGATCGGTTGGATGATGATCGAAGACGAGGTGATTTGCTCCGAAATCTGAGGTGCAGTGAGCTCGGCAAGTCGTCGCATGACAACACGATAGATAGATCCGCGGTCAGCGACTCTTGCACCACGACCTCGTGCTGCATCTCAGACTTGACGATGTGTGAGGGCCCCCTCGAGGCCATTTGGCTGGAGGCCGTCACGGATAGCGGATGGCGGACAGCGGATAACGGATCTCGTTGGTACGGTGCGAGCGTGGCAGATCTGACAATCCGAGGAGCGGCGCTCACCTGGACACCGGGAGGAGAAGCCAACGGTAGAGATCTGGCCATCGTGGACGGGGTGTTCGCCGATCAACCGGCACCGGAGTCTCCGGTGCTCGATGTCACCGGATGCGCGGTGATTCCAGGTCTCGTCAACGCCCATCATCACCTGCTTCAGTCGGCCTTCCGAACTCTGCCCGGTACCCGCAACGTGGCGATGTCCGAATGGCTTGGCGTGATGGCCGCCGCCTATCGGTCGGTCGGCGTCGATCCTGACCTGACCCGCGCCGCGGCCCGGGTCGGCATCGTCGAAGGGCTCTTGGCAGGAGTGACGACGGTGGCCGATCACCACCTCACCTGGCCAGAAGGTGTCGATCCGCTGGAGCTTGCAGACGCAACGATCTCCGCTGCCCTCGAGCTCGGTGGCCGGGTGGTCTTCGTGAGAGGAACCGCCGGGGATGCCGCTACTCCCGCGGCCACCAGCACCGCCGCGATGGCGCAACGCTGGGGAGCGGTGAGCGCTGACGGAATGGTGCAGATCGCCACCGGGCCCGCCGGGGTGCACAGCGATGAGGAGGCCACCTTTATGGAACTCGGCGAGGTGGCTGCCGAGTTCGGTCTGGCAAGGCGAACCCAGGCCAACGAACAGGTCGATGTGGTCAGGGCGGCCGCCAAATACGGCGCAAGACCGATCGGACTGCTGGACCGCTGGGGCTGGTTGGAACCGGGGGTCACAGTCGCTCACCTCTGCGAGATCACGGAGGACGAGCGCGCCCTGGTCGCCGAGCGAGGGGTGGCAGCCACCCACGCCCCCGGCTGTGATGTGGCGATGGGATGGGGGGTCGCAGAGGTGGGGGAGATGCTTGCCCTCGGAATCGAAGTGGGCCTAGGTACCAGCGGAGGGGGCTCGAACGACGCGGGTCACCTACTTGCGGATGCCCGGTTGGCCATGCAGGTGTCAGGTTTGACGAAGGTTGCGATTACCGCTCAACAAGCGTTGACCATGGCAACGGCTGGGTCGGCTTCGGGCCTGGGCAGGCCGGAGCTTGGCAACCTGGGACTAGGTAGTGCAGGCGATCTGATTGCGTACGACATCACTGGACCCGCAGATGCCGGAGTCAACGATCCCCTGGCCGGCCTGCTCTGGGCCGACCCAGGGCGTAAACCCCGCCATGTGGTCGTCGCCGGCCAGGGGATCGTCAAAGATTGGGAGCTGACCACCGAGGATGCTGAGGATGTGGCTGCGATCCTCACCGAGTTGCTGGCGGATCGCCGCTCGTGACGCGCCATGACGTCGTCGTCATCGGGGCCGGCCACAACGGACTTATTTGTGCTGCCTATCTGGCCAAGGCCGGGTTGGACACACTGCTGGTCGAGGCCCGTGATTCCGTCGGTGGATGCGCCTCCACAGTGGACGCGGTTGGCGCCAGGGTCAACATCTGCAACTGCGATCACCTGATGGTGAGGGCCACCCCAATCGTCGACGAGCTCGATCTGGCAACCCATGGTCTGGGCTACTTGGACGTGGACCCCGCTCTGCTCGCCCTGACCTGGGATGGAGATGCGCCGTGGTTCCTGTTCTCGGATCCGGATCGGACTCTTGCCTGGCTGGCCAAGACCTACCCGAGCCAGGTGCCCGCCTACCGTGCCTATTTGGCCGATTCGAAGGCGGCGGCGCGCTTGGTCGTATCGTTGTCGGCGGGGCGGGCCGGCCTGCGTTCGATCCTTGGCACCGTGGTGGCAGCCGGTGGGCGAGGGGCTCGTCGCCTCTTGTCGTGGAGTCGCCGCTCCGCTCTTGACGTGTTGGCTTCCTATTTTGATGAAGAACCACTGCTGTTGCCTGCGCTGGTAACGGGGCCGACTGTGTGGGGGCTTGATCCAGACGCCGAGGGCACCGGCCTCGCCGCCCTCGGATACGCGGTGCGTCATCAGCTCACGGTCGGCCGCCCGGTTGGAGGCAGCGGGGCGCTGACCGATGCGGTGCGCTCCGCGTTAGAGGGGGCAGGCGGCGTGGTGCGTTGCTCGAGCCGGGTGGTGGGCGTCGAGCGGTCGGACGACGGGTGGATCGTCAAGACAACTGGAGCCACCTGCGAGGCGAGGGCGGTCGTTGGTGCCTGTGACCCTCGTACGGTGCGGACCGACTTCCTGGGAGAGGTCGACCCGACACCGGAGCCAGATGGCTTCGAGTCGAAGATTGACGCGGTGCTGACGGAGCGGCCCCGCTACCTGGCACTGGAGGGCCTCGACCTGGGCGGGGTCGACCCGCTGGTGCCAACCGCGGTCGTGTCTCCAACCCTGAGCGAGTTGATGGCCGCCTGTAAGGAGCGGCGTCAGGGGAGGGTGGTTGAGAGGCCGATGCTGTTGGTCAACCTGCCTTCTGTGCTCGACGAGACCATGAGAGTCGGGGAATCGGGCCACGTCCTGTCCCTTGAGGTGTTGTGGACGCCGTACTCTTTACAGGGAGGCTGGCCAGGCTCAAACGAGCCGCAGAGATGGCTTGATCAATACGCCACGCTGGTGCAAACGGGTTTCACCGACACCATCCAGGCCTGGCGGGCCATGACGCCGCCTGACTACGAGGAGCAGTTCGGGATGCGCCGGGGATATGCACCCTCATTTCCGGGCACATCGGTCGATGCAATGCTCAGTCGGCCGCGGGCCTTGGCCCGCTACCGAGCCGACCAGCCAGGCCTCTATTTCACGGGCGCCGCCACGTACCCAGGCGCCGGCATCTGGGGCGCCTCCGGCCGCAACGCCGCAGCCGCAATCATCTCCGACCTGTCTTGAGGGGCCGTTCACAGGGCGCCGATTGTGCGCCTTTCAGCTCAACTACGGGCATCTGTCGTCCAGCCGGAGACCCGACCCCCAGATCGATCTAACTCATAACCCGAAGGTCGCGGGGTTCGAATCCTGTTCCCGCCACCGAATAGCCCTGGTCCCAGTACATCTGGGTCTGGAGCGCTGAATGTCTGGCTGATCAGGTCGGGATGGTGCGGGAGCGGTCGTGTTCTCCTCGACACCTGACCGCCGTTTCAGAATCCGACCCGTTTCACCGGCGCCGAAACGTAGCCGACTCCACTGAGGGCGGATCCGTGGTCCGACCGCTCGGTTGCCGCTATTGGCTGACGAGTTCGATCAGATCGCGGGCGTAGCCGGTCATCACCGTCGCGACCGTGGTCCCATCGACGATGCCGGCGAGGGCTTGGGTGGCGAGTTCGATTCCCGGGCTCCGCGGTGTGGCGAACAGTTCGCGCACGTAGTCAAGGGCGCGCTGGGTTGTCTCCGCGGACCGGTCGTCTCCGAGCAGCAGAGTCGTTGTATGGGCCATATCAGCGACACTGGTCGCATCTAAGAGGCGGTAGATGTCGCCCGCGTCTTTGGCGATGAGGCGTTCGGGGGTTCTGAGGCGTTCGCCGAGCTTGTGGGTCTTGGCGACCAATAGAGCCGCGGCTCCGGCGACGTTGACGGCATTTCGGCGACTGTCTCCGTCTTCGAGCGATGTGATCTCGAATGGATCGAAGTCGACGACCGCGCCTTCGACACCGTCGCTCTTGCGGGCAGCCGTCTTGCCGTGGCCGCCGGGAAGTCGAGCGCCTCGGCGTCCGGCCTTGGGCGCGAGCTGGGCGGGGACGATGAGATCGACCGGCACACTCACCTCGTCCTCGAAGCCAGGGCGCTGGAGTCGTCGTTGCCAGATTCCGGGCTCTCCAGGAAGCTCAAAGCCGGCCGCCGCCATGGCATCGCCGAGAAGAGGGATATCGGCAAGCTGGTCAGGGTCGATGACGAGATCAGCGTCGGTGGTGAAGGGCTGGTAGGTCGGTAGCCTGCCCTCAGTACGCAGGTACACGGCTTGGGCCCCGATCA
The DNA here is from genome assembly GCA_913009915.1 of uncultured Gemmatimonadota bacterium. Lineage (GTDB taxonomy): Bacteria > Gemmatimonadota > Gemmatimonadetes > Gemmatimonadales > GWC2-71-9 > N074bin45. The sequence goes on from CAJVYZ010000293.1 coordinate 4,609, forward strand.
GCACAACCG
>CAJVYZ010000294.1 GCA_913009915.1 uncultured Gemmatimonadota bacterium
GGCAGCGATGCCGAGACGTTAGTGCTCGAACGATTGATGGATGTTCCCGGCATGGGGGAGATGGAGCAGACAATCGTGTATATACGGCGCTAGGTCAGTAAGGCTGGTGGGTCACGGAGGTGCGTGGTACGTCGTGCGTCGTGCGTCGGGGCGGGCGGCCTGGGGTACTACGCACCACGCACTACGCACTCCCACCATGTACGTCTCCGGAGCGAAGAAGAAACCCTCGCTCACCCCCCCGTCCGCATCTTCTCCCGCAACTCCGTAAACCAATTATCGATGATCACCACCTGGCTCTGGCTGGTACCACCGGCCAAGCCCGCGGTGCGCACCATGACGAACCGCTGGTCGTCGGCAGTGACGTCGTAGTAGCGGTAACCGGTGTCCCTCCAACGGGGGTTGGAACCGTCAAGCAGGGTAGTCTCCTGCCCAGTAGAAAAACCGGGATCGACTGTCACCGTCACCGCCACCAGACTTCCGGTCCCGTCGATGTAGAACAGTTCCCGCCCCGAGTGGGACCAGAGTGGCTCCGCGCCGCCGGTCCTCGAGACCTGCCATCTCCCGCCGTCCGTATCGGGAAAGGGCCGGACGTAGACTTCGTTTCTGCCTGACTCGTTGGAGCGATACGCCAGCCAGCGGCCGTCGGGCGATATCGTCGGGCCGGATTCCTGGAAGTCGGTAACCACCAACGGCCTGGCAACGCTGTCGACCCCGGGTCGGATCCCGTAGATGTCCTGGTCGAATTGCGCCAGTTCGAGCGTGCTGTAAACCAGCCAGGTCCCATCGGGTGACCACAGTCCTTCTACGATGGCGAGCTCGCCCTCGACGAGGATTTCGGCCGAGCCGCTGCCGTCGGCCCGTTTTTGCCACAGAGCGAAGCGTCCGTTCCGGCTGGAGGCATAGACGATATCGCGCCCATCCGGCGTCCACACCGGCCGTTGGTTGAATTCGCCTTCGAAAGTCAGGCGCGACAGCGGCCCCGTCGGCAATCGCTTGACCCAAATGTCCGTCGTGACGTCTGTCTGGCCGACCGCCAGAAAAAGACCATCGGGCGAGATGGCCAGGCCACCGCCGGCGAGGGGGGACGGGGTGATGGTCCAGTCGGCGTCGACCGGTTCGATCGATCCGTCGCGGCGCTCGAGCCACAGCGGTTGGCCGCTATTTCCGGCAGTAGTATTGCCTCCAGGTACGTAGGCCACCGAGCCGTTGAGAGAGAACGCCAGGTCGGCGGCACCGAACGCCCTGGTGCGCACACCACCGAAAAACGACACCGGGTCGCCGGCCAGCGACAGGTCGTCCAGATCGAACGGGACCACGGCGACGACACCGTCGTAGCGCAGCACTGCCAGATGGCCGGTAGGTAAGTACCGGGCCTGAAGCCCCGGCATGAGTTGCCGGCGTTCACCGCTCTCGAAGTCCAGCACCATGATGACGTAGCCTACGGGACCCGCGGCGCCTGAGCGAGAGCGATAGAGCAGCCCCCTGCCGCCCGGTAGCGGTTCGGGGTTGGCGTGCCCGGTCTCGTTGATGGAGGTGTCGAGCGGCACCACCAGCTCGAGGGGGCCGCCACCGGCACGTATGCGCCCGATGCCGTTGTTGGTGTCGGTGTAGATCCAGCCGTCTTCGCTCCAGGAGCCATGACCGCCCAGAATTCCGCTGTCGGCAAGCGTGAGCGGTGGTCCGCCCGCTACGGGAATGGTGTGCAGAGCCCAGGTGGGGTTGTTGGTGTGATACGCCAGGTGCCTGCCATCAGGGGAAAAGAACAGATTGGCCGCTCCGTCGGTGCCCTGGATCGGCGTGGCTTCCAGCTGATCGCGGTGGCGGACCAACAGCCGGCCGCCACTCTCTGTGCTGCCCACATAGGCCATCGTCTGTCCGTCGGGCGACAGCGCCAGTCGGACGCCGATCCCATCCAGCAGTTCCTGTCCCTCGGGGAACGTCGTCAGCGAACGCACCACCGGAGCTACGGGCTCAGGCTGCAGCCAGTCACGCACCGTGACTCCGGCCAACACCACGGTGGTCACGCCGAGCGCCAGGGCCGCGATCTTCCAGCGGCCACCGCTGGCGCCTGAGTGTGCCGGTGGCCCAGCCGCAGGAGCCGCAGACGTCATTACGGCGAACTCCTGATTGGCTAACGCCTCCGCAAATTGCGCCGCCGTGGAGAACCGGTCGGCCGGGAGCTTGGCCAGCGCCTTGTGCACCGCGGCCGCCACGTTGGGCGGCACCGTGTCCCGCGTGGCAGTCACCGGCGGCGCTTTCTCTGTGATCACCTTGGCCACGATGGCCTGTGCCGTCGACCCCATGTAGGGCGGGTCTCCCGTCAACATCTCGTACAGCATGGCCCCCAGCGAATACACATCGCTCCGGGCGTCCAGCTCCCGGTCGCCCATGGCCTGCTCGGGGCTCATGTACTGGGGCGTGCCGATGGAAAGGCCCGTCTCGGTGAGACGTGTGCCACCGGCCTGGCTCACCGCCAGCGCGATGCCGAAATCCGCCACCTCCGGCTGGCCCTCCAGAAGCAGAATGTTCTCCGGCTTGATGTCCCGGTGGATCACCCCCTGTCGGTGGGCGTAGTCGAGAGCCCCCGCAATGGCGCGCGTCAGTTCAACCGCGTCGTCGATGGCAAACTGCTTCTCTCGCTCCAGCTTGACGCGCAGCGTCTCGCCCTCGACGTAGGGCATGACGTAGTACAGGAACCCGGAGGCTTCACCAGAATCGTGCAGCGGCAGAATGTTGGGATGCTGCAAGTTGGCGGTGACTTCGATTTCCTTGAGGAACCGCTCGGCCCCGATCATGGCCGCCAGCTCCGGCTTCAGCACCTTGAGCGCCACCTTGCGATTGTGCTTGGTGTCGTGCGCCAGGTACACCGTGGCCATGCCGCCCTCACCGAGTTCGGACTCGATGACGTAGCGGTCGATCAGGGCGGTGCGGAGTTCTTCAGTGACGTTTTGCATTGGCGCTCGACTAGGAGGGTCGAACTACAATAAGGGAAAGGCGGTCGATGAGCCAGATGGGGCGTAGGGCGTAGGGCGTGGGGCGTGGGGGTATAAGGGCCGGGCCTACGTCCTACCCCCAACGCCCTACGCCCCACGCCCCTATTCACTACCGAGAATCTCTTGCAACTCCGTAAACCAGTTCTTCACCAGAATCAGGTCGCTTTGCGCACCTTCATCCTCCGACTCGACGATCCGCAACATCACGAACCGCTGATCGTCCTGCGTCACATCGTAGGCCCGGTATACCAGGTCTCGCCGGTAATCCTGATCCATGGGGAACAGCACCACCTCGCCATCGACCCGGAAGGTCGGCTCGGTTGTCACTTGGGACGCCACCATTGCCCCGTCGCCGTTGACGTAGAAGATCTCCCGACCACTGTGGGACCAGAGGGGTTCGCGCCCGCCCGATTTGGACAGCTGCCACCGGCTGGCGCCGGCATCGGGGAACGGCCTGACGTAGACCTCGGCCCTGTCCGATTCGTCGGAGACGTAAGCGAGCCACTTGCCATCAGGCGACAAGGTGGCGCCAAATTCGTCGTATTCCCCCGAGAGGAGACTCACGGTAGCGCTGTCTCCCTCCTGCACCAACAAGAGATCGCGACCGGCCCCGCCCGATCCGACACGAATGAGAGCAGGCTCACCCTCGGGGGACTGGACCACTTCCCACACCGGGTGAGGCAAGCCCTCGAACTCCACCGCCTGACCGCTGCCGTCGGCCCGCTTGGTCCACAAACTGTTGCGGCCACCACGGTCAGAGATGAACCGGACCGACCGGCTGTCCGGTGTCCACACCGGCCGAGTGTTCTCTTCACCTTCGAACGTCAGCCGAGTCAGCGGTCCGCGGTCGAGTTCCTTGACCCAAAGATCGCTGTTTTCGTCTCTAATGGTGATGGCCAGCTTGGTGCCGTCGGGCGATAGAGCGACTCCGTCGTTCTGAGCGCCGACCTCTATGATCCATCCGGGATCCACCGGCGATGCCTGGCCGTCTCGGCCTACCCACACGGCTTCTGCCTCTCCCGACAAAGAGGTACCTGTTACGTGCAGCAACGTCCCATCGGAGCCGAGCACGGCGTCGGGGGAGTCGCGCGCCGTCATCCGAACCTCCCCGAGAACCGGGATCGCGGCACCGGTCAGGGCCAGCGACCGGGCGTCGAACGGCACAGCGAACACACCTCCATCCCGCCGAACATAGATCAGATGGCCCGTGGGACTATGCCAGGCCATGCTGGCCTCCTCCACGAGCTGACGCGCCTCCCCGGCCGCAAAATCGAAAACATAGGTCTCGCTCTCACCACAACTGGAATTGCACCCAGTGAACAGCACGCCGCGATCGCCCCGGACGGACTGGATACTAAGTACCACCAGCCTGGTAAATCCTGCGGTGTCAGCTCCTTCCAACAGTAACTCCGTATCGCCTCCGGTTTCGGCGACACGATAGAAGATCGGAAGAGCACACGTCTGAACTCCAGTCACACTGATATATCTCGTATGCCGTCTTCTGCTTGAAAAAAAAAAAAACATAAAGACAAAAAAAAAAAAAAAAAAAATACACACCACCCAACTTACACACACTAATTCTATCAATGCACTATCCACGACACA
>CAJVYZ010000295.1 GCA_913009915.1 uncultured Gemmatimonadota bacterium
GGTGATCGCCATCTGCGATGCCTACGACGCGCTCAGAGCCCCCAAGTCTTACCGCGAGGCGTGGACCCAGGGAGACGTCCTGGGCCACATCACCGACGGCGCCGGGCGCCTGTTCGACCATGGAGTCGCCTCGGCGTTCGTGGCCATGATGCGGCGCATGGACGAGCGCCAGTTGCTACTCACCCAGCCGGCGCCACCCCAGCTCACCAAGGCTGAGACGCCCCCCGCGGATGAGGATGACAGCCAGCCGCCCGAGGTAGCATTGGAGCAATCCGAGGGTGTCACCAGAGAGCCGGTACCCACCAGGGCGATCGAGGAATGACCCGGTAGTGCGCAGGTCGCAGGTCGCAGTACGCAGGCCCCACCGCACCCCTCTGCGCACTGCGACCTGCGACCTGCGCACCTAGACATGCCCACCCTCCCCCGCACCCTCGGCCTTTTCGACTCCACCATGATCAATGTGGGGACCATGATCGGGTCGGGCGTGTTCCTCGTGCCAGGCTCGGTGGCGCTGTATCTCATGGCGCCTGAACCGGTTCTCCTCGTGTGGATCCTGGGCGGTGTCGTGTCGGTGCTGGGCGCCTTGGCCATGGCCGAATTGGGAGCGGCCATGCCGGAAGCCGGCGGGCAGGTGGTATACCTGGCCGAAGCTTACAGTCCCATCTTTGGATTCCTTTACGGATGGACGGCGTTCACTTTCATCAACCCCGCCTCCATCGCCGCCCTCGCCGTGGCGTTCGTGTCCTACCTCGGCTTTTTCATGACATTCGATCCGTTGACGGCCAAGATCATTGCCATCGGGTCCATCGCCCTGCTGACCGGCATCAACTGCCTCGGCGTGCGGGCCGGCGCCACCACCCAGAATGTGCTCACCATCCTCAAGATTTTGGTGCTGTTGGTGTTGGTGATTGCCGGCCTGGTCTTCTCGAGTTCGGCGCCTGCAGCCGTGGCTGCGGTGGTGCCGGAAGGAAGCTTCGCCAGCCGGTTTGCCCTGGCGATGGTGATCTGTCTGTGGGCCTACGACGGCTGGATGGAAGTGACCTACGTCGGCGGCGAGGTGCGCGACCCCGGCCGCAACATTCCGCGCTCCATCGTGCTGTCGCTGGTGATCGTGATCGGCGTCTATCTCCTGGTCAACGCAGCCCTGATGGTGACGCTCGGTGTCGCCGGTATGGCCGCATCGACCGCGGTCGCTTCAGACGCTGCCGTGGCTACCATGGGAACAGTGGGCGCGGCGTTCGTCGCCGTAGGCGTCATGGTATCGACCATGGGCACCAACAATGGCATCATCTTCACTACGGCGCGGGCGCCCTATGCCCTGGCCCAGCGGGGCTACTTCATGAAGTGGGCCGGCGCCATCCACCCGCGCTTCCAGACGCCCGTCGTGGCCATGGTGCTCCAGGGAAGCTGGGCGTCGGTCATGGCGCTCACCGGGACGTTCAATCAACTGGCCACCTACGTGGTGTTCGCCTCGTTCGTGTTCTACGGCATGTCAGCCGCTGGCGTGCTGGTGCTGCGCCGGCGCAAACCGGACATGCCCCGGCCGTACAAGACGTGGGGCTATCCGGTGACGCCCATGCTGTTCGTCGGGTTTTCGCTATGGCTGGTGGGATCGACCATCGTGGCGGCTCCGGTCGATGCGGCCATCGGCCTGGGGATGATCGGGCTGGGGGTGCCGGTGTTCGTTTATTGGAAACATGTCCGTAGTGGGTGAACGAGAATGCCAGGAATATAGAATGCCACGGGAATATCGAATATCGAAGTGAAGGTCGATCGCCAAAGGTTCGTTATTCGATATTCCCGTGGCATTCGATATTCAATATTCAAGTCTCCCGGCGCTCTTGTAGATCAATTCAAACGGCGTCCTCTCAACAAGACTCTCGAACCAGCCCCGAGCCTCATCCGCCCGCCCCAGCGCCAACAGCATCTCTCCCCGCATGTAGCGCTCGAACGCCTGTGAATGGAACGGCGAGGCCACGGCGTGCTGGAACCACACGGTAGGCCGCCGGCCCTCCAGGTACACCAACGCCTTGGTGTGGTCGCCGCGCGCCCAGGCCACCCGGGCGTTGGCGCCCACCACCAGTGAGGCCACCACGGCTGCGGCCTCGTCAGGCGCGGGTTCATCGGCCAAGGCGGCTGCGTGACGATCGGCGGCGTCCAAGTCTCCCACCCGAGCGGCCAGCAGCGCCAGCAAGTAATACCGCAGGTGAGAGTGCAGTCCGTTGTGCAACAGAAGCGGGAAGTCGGCCGCCACGGGCGCCGTTGACGCGTCCCACCTTTCGATTTCTTCCATGATGCCGGCCACAGTCCGCTCATCGACCTCGACGAACGGCAGGGCCGCAAACAATCCCCGCACCTCCAGCGCCCACGCAGGTCCCGCTCCGCTCACCCGATCCAGCTCGGCCATAGCCTGATCCCAGTGGCCGTCCCTGAGCGCCAGGTGAGCACGGATCACGTAGACCAGCGCCTGCAGCTCGTCCGATCGGGCCACCGAAAGAAACTCGTCAGCGAATCGATCGGTGCCCGCGTCGTTGCCGGCGTAGAGCGCCACGTCGGAGAACGCCACGGCGATGGTCAGTGCCCTGGCGTCCTTCAACTCATCCAGCACCTCGCCTTGAGCGTCCTCGCCTCCCATGCTGAAGGCGCGCAGCGCCCGGATGGGGAGCGTCGGTGCGCCCGCCGGGCTCAGCAGCTCGATTCGGCGCGCCAAGTCCTGCAGATCGTCGGTGCGCCGTTCCAGCGCCGCCAGCCGAGCCATGTGGCCCAGCGTGTTTAGGTGATCGGGGTCGAGGTTGGCCGCCCGCCGGAGCGCTGGCAACGCCTCACGAATGGAGTGCCCGCGGTAGGGGTTGTGATGGATCTTGAGGTCGCCCAGGTGGAACCAGGCTTCGACATCGTCGGGGTAGCGCTCCACCACTTTGTGGTAGCTCGCTTCGGCCTTGTCCACGTCGCCGGCCAGCCAGGCGTTTTGCGCTTCCACCATCAGCCGGTCGTGGATCGAGAGCCGGGCTCTCCGGCCGAAGGCTCCGGCGGCCGACGCCCGCCCCAGTTCCGCGACGGCGCACCCGGCCCACGACGCCGCCAGCCGGTGGTGTGACAAGGCGAACTCCGGATCGGTGTCCACCGCTCGCTGAAACGCCTCGGCCGCCTCGAAGAAGTGACCGGCGCGAAAGTGCTGTTCGCCCGACAGGTACGCCTTGAGGGCCGTCAGACTCTCGGTGGTGTGGGCCGACACCCGGTCCAACGGCCGTGCCCGGGCGCCTTGCGACGCCAAGATCTGCCGCGCCAGCAGGTCCACCAGATCGAACATCTCCGCTTCGGCTTCGCCCACGGCCTCGGCCTTGTGGATGATGTTCCCGGCCGCGTCATACAATGAGGCGTTGAGTTGCATCGAGTGGCCGGCCACGACCACGCTCCCCAGGAGGAACAGCTGAGCTTCCAGCCGGGCAGCCAACTCTTTGGCCCGCTCGATACCGATTTCGCCCCCGTCGTCGGCCGCGACGGTGCTGAGCACCACTCGGGGATCGGCGCCCCGGAGCACACCGGCGCCGTCCATCTTGGTGGTGAGGAGGTCCACCATGCCTTCCCGCAGATAGGCCAAGTCGTCCGGCGCTCTGACGACGAACGGAAAGATGGCCACCACCTGTGGCGCGGTCGCCGGCTTGCGCGACTTGAGGCGCTGAATGCGCGGTCCGCTGGTGCGAATGGAGGTGATCAGAAGCTGGGTCTCGACCGCCGGCTCCAACTCTAGGTCGGCCCGGTAGCGGGTGGCGAAATCTTCGTAGGCCTGCACCGCCGCCGCACGGTCGCCCAGACGATCCAGTTGCGACAGCTGGCGGCGTAGCGACGCTTCATCGTACGGGTCCATCGTCACCGCCATGGCGGCGTAGGACTTGGCCCGCTCGGGAGCCTCGGCCTCCAGTCGTTCGGCCAGGGTCCAGGCCGCCTTGGCCGCCGCGGCTCTCAGGTGGCCCCTCTCTTCCTCCAACCACTCCTCGAACGCCGGCGCCGAGGTGACGTACACTCCGGAGAGAAAATCGCCGCGGTAGAGGTCGAGGGCGGTTTCGTAGTGGTGATCGGCCAGGGCCTGGCGAAAGCGGGCTACGTCGGAGGTGATGGCCGTTTCGGGGATTGCCAGTTCGTCGTCGCCCCGGCCGGTCAGGACGTCATCCCCCAGCGCCTGCCGCAGGAAGTGGACGGCGCGCCGCAACGACGCGCGGGCGTGTGACTGGTCGAGGTCGGGCCAGAACATGGCCAGGAGCTGGTCGCGCCGGTAGTAACGGCCGGGGTGCTGACATGCCAGGTACGCCAGGAGGGCCAGTCGCTTGGGTTGGCGCAGCACGGCCTCGCAGTCGCGCTCACCGCTGTCGGTCAGCTCGAGCGGGCCGAGACAGGAGAGGGACAGCATTGGGGGGAAGCTACATAGATCGGAAGAGCGTCGTGTAGGGAAAGAGTGTAGATCTCGGTGGTCGCCGTATCATTAAAAAAAAAACAAAAAGAGAGAAAAAGAAAAGAAAAAAAATAAAAAAAAAAACGCGTACTATCAACGGTTCATGACTATCTATCTAAGCATATCAGACTGAAGATCAAATGCTCAC
>CAJVYZ010000296.1 GCA_913009915.1 uncultured Gemmatimonadota bacterium
GCATGGTACGTGCAAATGATGAGATACAGGATTTGTATAGCATTAGCTAGTTCTTGATTAGTGTTTAGTTTTAATTGTTTTTTTTTTTTTAATGATACGGCGACCACCGAGATCTACACTCTTTCCCTACACGACGCTCTTCCGATCTCAGCGGCTTCGCCTTGCTGCTGACCGCCATCATCGGGATAGCGGCCCTGGTGGCGCCGACCGGCTTGCTGGCCCCAGGCGTAGAAGGGTTCGAGATGACGAAGCCCTTCTGGCCGTTTCTATGGGTCTACGCGTCGGAGAATCTCTTTGGCATGGCCGGCATGCTCATCGCCCCGGGGCTGCTGTTCGGGTTCTTGGCCCTGGTGCCCTTCAGCGACCGTGGCCCGGGTACTGCGGCGAAGATCACCAAAACGGTGGGCCTGGTGCTGTTCGGGTTGATCGTCTTGGGGATCCTCTACGCCAAGCTCGCTCCTGGCCAGACCCATCTCGGCATGTAACTGACACAGCACTCGGAGATACTTATGGCTTTCTACAGAATCGATGCTCGCCGCCTAGTCGTGTTGCTTGGCCTCACTATCGGGGTAGCCACCCACGCTACGGCACACGGCACTGCGCCAAACGACTTGCTGCATCCGGAAGGTACGCTGGAGTTGGCCAATCGAAACCTGGTGCCCGGCACGGACTTCGTGCTCAAGGGGCTCAAGTTCCACGACGACACCGAACTTACCCTGACTCTAGTGGGCATGACCGGCCGATATGAGCTTGGCAAAGTCCGATCGGATTCGACTGGCTCGTTCACCACATCGCTAACCGTGTCGGCTGGTATCGCATCGGGCCAGTACCGACTGGTCGCCCTGGCCGCTGATGGCGACGAGAAGGCGACCCTCAACGTGGTCCTGCTCCCCCCGGCACCGGACACGCATGCGGAAGACGATGCCGAGCACGGGGAAGAAGGCGGTCCGCTCGAGAGCACCATGCCGAGCGATGAACCGATGGAACTCGACCGGGCGTCAAGCTCTGTGGTAACCGGGGGCGCGTTGGCCGGTATTCTGTTCGCCATGGTCGCCGGCGGTATGCTGCTCCGCAGACGCAGCGACCCAGTCGCCTAGCGACCAACCGCGAGGCGAGCCTCGGCCGCCCGGGCGTGAGCTTCGAGACCCTCCTCGCGGGCCAACCAGGCACAGTCCCGGATGAGCTCGTCTCGGCCGTCGGTCGAGGCGCTCCGCAGCCACGTACGGACTCTAAGGAACGTCAACACCGACAGCCCTCCAAAGGCCCTGGCGGATCGACCTGTGGGCAACACGTGGTTAGGTCCCATTCCATAGTCTCCAAACACCTCGGCGGTCTGCTCACCTATGAAGGCGGCTCCGTAGTGCCGCAATCGCAGGACCACCCCGTCGGGGTCAGCCACAGATATCTGAACGTGCTCCGGCGCGATGTCGTTGCACAGTTGGACGGCCTCCTCCTCCGTTTCGCAGATTACCACGCCACCGCGGCTCAATGACTCGGCGGCGACATTCCCCGTGGGGAGGTCGGGGAGTTGTCGGGCCAACTCCGCCGCCACACGGTCACTCAAGGTTTCGCTGGTGGTGATCAGACCCGGCAGAGCGTGGACGTCATGTTCCGCCTGAGCAAGCAAGTCCCCGGCCACCAGCCCAGGGTCCGCAGTGTCATCGGCCAGGACCACCAGTTCCGACGGCCCGGCCAGCATATCGATCGCCACTTCCCCAAACAGCAACTGCTTCGCCGCCGTCACGTACAGGTTGCCCGGGCCGACCACGATGTCGCTCGCGGGGACAGGACCGACTCCGTACGCCAGCGCGGCAATGGCGTGCGCGCCACCCGCTACCAGAAGGCCGTCGGCACCGGCCACGGCCGCGGCGGCGATAGTCATGGCAGTGGGCTTCGGGCTGGCGACCCAGACACTCCCTACCCCGGCCACTCGGGCGGTGACAACCGTCATGAGCACCGATGACGGCAGCGGATAGCGCCCCCCGGGCGCATAGCAGCCGGCTCGCTCAACCGGTACGATGGTATGCCCCGCCGAACCGCCGGCCACCGAAACGGCCACCGGCGTGAGCGCCTCGCGCTGCGCCTTGGCGAAGGTCTCGATTCGACGGGCGATGCGTTCCAGGCGACGCCGACGATCGGGATCCAGCGAGTCACGGTGCGCTGCTATCTCCGGCTTCGACAAGTACAGCGGATCGCCGGCAGACCGCTCACCGAACTGCACCGTGAACGCGCGAAGCGCGTCCTCGCCCCCATCCCGCACACGGTCCACGATCCGGCTTGCGGTGTCATGAACCTCGGCCGGGATGCCCACCCGAGGTCGTTGGGCGAAGTAACCAGGATCACGCCTGGGTAGACACCTCACGCCGAATCTTCCCTTCGGTTTGCCACCATCGGACGCCGGCTCACCCGGAGGTTTCGCCACTCGAGCTCCCCGAGCACCTCGGTCACGGTGACTTCCCCTCGTCTCGCCGCAACCATCGCCAGGTAGACTAGATCCGCCGTCTCGTGGGCCACCTCCGAGGGGTTCTGTGCTTGGGCAAGTTCGGCAGCTTCCTCGAGCAATTTGCTCTCGAGTAGACCAGGGTCGGACAGCAGACGCCGCGTTCCCGAATTGGTATCCCCCGCCTCCCGCCGTTCAGCGATGACTCGTTCGAGTGACGCCAGGCTGAAGGGAGTGGGCCAGCACCCACGACTTCCGGTGTGGCAAAAGCCCGAACCGTGCTGCCTCACGGTGAACTTGATCGCGTCCCGATCGCAGTCGAGGTCCACCCGCACGAGTTCCTGGGTCGCTCCCGAGGTGGCTCCCTTGACCCACAAGGCATCGCGTGACCGGGACCAGTAAATGCCGCGGCGCTGGTCCACGGCCGCCTGCAGCGACTCGCGAGTACTCCAGGCGAGACCAAGAGAAATGCCCTGCTCGTCACACACGACCGTGGGCCACAGGGCCCCGTCGATTTCACGGTTCAGGGGAGCCCCGACGGCCTGCCCCAGTGACACACGATCGGTGTAGAGCGCCATTCCTACCTGGGCGTCCGCCCCGATCCGGTCCAGCGCGGCGATGTCCTCGGCCGACCGGACACCGCCCGCCGCTGTCACGCGGGCGCTTCCCGCGGCGGCGACGGCCCGTCGCACCAACTCCAGATCGAACCCCGCCAGTGAACCTTCATGCTCGACCTGGGTGAACAGGATTCCACTCACCGTCGGTCCGAGTTCAGCGATGCGCTCGAGCGGCTCGTGGTGGGTGGAGGCGCGCCATCCGTCGACCACGACGCGGCCTTCATCGACATCGACGGCGGCAACAATGCGCTCCCGGGGAAACCGGGAGCAGAATTCGGCTGATGCCGCGGTGCCGACGATGATCTGCCTGGCTCCGGCATCGAGCCACGACACCGCGGTGTCATGATCCCGAATGCCCCCGCCCACGCGGCACGGAGCCAGGCGAACCATCCGCCGGATCAGGTCCGCGTTCGAACCCCGGCCGAGCGCCGCGTCCAGGTCGATCACCGCCACCTCGCCCGCGACGGCAAACTGCTCCAGCCGTGCCATCGGGTCCCCTCCATCCAGCACCATGTCCCTGCCCCGGCGAAGCTGGACAGCACGGCCGCTAACGATATCGATACTAGGGATGATCATATTCGCACCGCCAATCCTCGAGTCGCGAGAAACCGCTTGACGCTCCGCACGGTCTCGTCCCCATCGTGAAATATCGACGCCGCCAGTACCGCATCCGCCCCGGCGCTGAAGGCGTCAGAAACGTGGCTGAACTTACCGATCCCTCCCGACGCGATCACCGGTACGGCAACCGCCTCGTGCATGGCTCGGAGCAACGCCAGGTCGCAGCCGTCGCGCGTGCCGTCCCGATCCCAACTGGTGCGCAGGATCTCGCCCGCACCTAGGCCCGTGGCCTCGCCTGCCCAGCGGATGACGTCCTTACCGGCTGCCTCGCGGCCGCCCATAACCAGCACCTCCCAGCTCCGTTCCATCCGGCGGGCGTCGATGGCAACAACCACGCATTGGGTGCCGAACGCATCCGCCAGGCGGCGGATCAGGCCAGGATCACGCACCGCCGCCGTGTTCACGCTTACCTTGTCGGCTCCAGCCGTGAGGAGTCGGCGCGCATCGTCCACCGAGCGCACGCCGCCCCCAACCGTGAGAGGAATGTGAAGGGTGGCACGGACCGCCCGTACGGTGTCCAGCTGTGTACCATGCGCCTCCGGCGAGGCAGCGATGTCGAGCACGACGATCTCGTCAGCCCCCTGCTCCTGATAGAGTGCCGCCTGCGTGGCAGGGTCGCCCGAGTCGCGAATATCCTGAAACCTGATGCCTTTGACGACCCGCCCACCCTTCACGTCGAGGCACGGCACGATGCGCCGCACGGCCTCGCGTGCCACGGAGGACGCCCCCGGTGCCGCCGACGGGCCGCCTTCCAGCCAGCGCCGCATCAGGTCCAGGCCAAAAGCGCCCGACAGCTCAGGGTGGAATTGGCAGGCCAGCGTGCGGCCCGTGTTCGTCTCGCGCTGAACGCCGGCCTGCACGCCTTCATCGGCGATGCGCAAGACCTTGTGCAGGGTCAACAACCAG
>CAJVYZ010000297.1 GCA_913009915.1 uncultured Gemmatimonadota bacterium
TTTTTCAAGCAGAAGACGGCATACGAGATATATCAGTGTGACTGGAGTTCAGACGTGTGCTCTTCCGATCTGATCCCCTGAGCCTTGGCCTCCTCGTAGAAGCGCCAGGCGGCGTGCATGTTCCCGTGGTCGGTTACCGCCAGGCTGTCCATGCCGAGCGACTTGACGTGGGACACCAACTCCGGGATCCGGTTGGCCCCGTCGAGAAGGGAGTACTCGCTGTGAGTGTGAAGATGGACGAAAGCCATGCTCGTCGAATCAGCCCGGTGGCGAACCACCAAGGCGGCACAGACGCTCAACGCCCGTCGAACGGTTCGGCGGGACCCTGGCTGCGCGAGGGATGGTCGAGGCGTCTCGGATGAGTCAAATGGTCGGAGCGGCTGGGCAACGCGTGCGGCCCTATCCGGCCCTTCCGACGCGGCAAACCGAGTCTGCAGGGAACCTATCCAGCCGCCGCGGAATTGTCAAAGGCATTGTCCTGCTTTATGTTACAGCTTCCGTGTCCAGCAAGATTCCTGCTCCGCTCACCACCTGCCACCGGCGAAACCGGTCGCTCGGCCTGCGGCGCCGCGCTGCGGCGACCAGTGGCGCGCTACTCGCCCTTGCGGGTTGGGCGCTGCCTGCTGCCGGGCAGCAACCCGGGGTTCCCTGGGTCACCCTTCTCCCACCCACGGTCCGCTCCGCAGGACTGGCAGGGGCATCGACGGCGCTGGTAGGTGACGCCGGTACCGTGTTCGTGAATGCCGCCGGCCTGGCCATCGTGCGGCGGGCAGGTTTCGAGGGTATGGTCGGACGAATTCCGGATCCCGCCGCCGCAACGAGTCTCGCTGGGGCTGTACGGGTCGGCCAGTTTCACTTGGCCGCCGGGTATCAGCATCTGAGCTTGGCCCAGGGCTCGCCCCAGGAGGAGAACGAGCTGCTGGTGGGGAGCGTGGTGTATCGGTTCGGGCTCTTCGCCTTCTCGGGAGCCGTCAAGCGAGTCACGGTGCGCGACTCATCGGCGGTCACATCCAGCGCAACCGCCGGGGATGCCTCGGTCATCATAGCCATCTTCGATATCTTCGCTCTGTCGGTGAGCGTGCAGAACATCGGACAACCCGAATTGACTCCGGGTATGATACTCCCGGTAACCACTCGGTTGGGATCGTCGCTCAACCTGGTCGATCCCCAAGGCACCATGCGGCTCCTCGGCACCCTCGAAGTGGTATGGACCGAAGGCTTCGGGACCCGGACCATCATCGCGGGCGAAGCCGGCTTGGTGTTCAACGGCATCGGGGTAGAGGCGCGACTCGGTTACGGAAGCCAGGGTCCCCTTGTGGGGCAGAGTAACTGGTCTCTGGGGGGCACCGTGGTGCTCGGCCCGGTCGACATCGACTACGCCTACCAGGAGGAGTCGGTCTTCGGCAGTGGGGCCCATCGGCTGGGCATTCGTCTGACTCTGTGATGCGGAGGTTCGTCATGCTGCTCGCCATTCTCGTTGGCGTGCTGTTCGTGGGCTATGGTACCGCCTACATCGCCAGCGATGAGGTACGCTACCTGACGCGTGCCGGATTCGAGGAGACCCGAATCCTCCAGGCGCGCACGCCGATCGCCACCGTGGTGGCCAATCCCGACACCGATCCCGCGGTGCAAGACCTACTGACGTTGGTTCTGGAGGTCAGGGACTACGCCGAAACGCTAGGACTCAATGCCGAGGACACGTACACCACCTACGTGGATGTGGAGCGAGATACCCTTCTCCTGGTCATGTCGGCCGCACCCAAGGATTGCCTCTGTCCTTACACGTGGAAGTACCCCATCGTGGGCCGCGTTCCCTACAAGGGGTTCTTCGATTTCGAGATGGCCCACCGGGCGGCGGCCGATCTGCACCAACGGGGGTTCGACAGCTACCTGCGTCCCTCGGCCGCCTTCTCCACCTTGGGATGGTTCAACGATCCGTTGCTCTCGACCGCGCTGACTCGCGATTCGGTCGAACTCGCGGCGCTGGTCTTCCACGAGATCGCCCACAACACACTCTTCATTGCCAGCGCGGTTCCCTTCAACGAGGGCCTGGCTCAGATGGTAGGGTACCTGTCCGCCGCCGAGTTCTTCGCAGGGCGGGGAGACAGCTTGCTGGCGGCCAGGGCTCGGGCCCGGTGGACGGATGAAGTGGCGCTGGGATCGTATTACGACCGGCTCACCCAGAAGCTCGACAGCCTGTACCAGCGGGAGCCGCCTCCTGATTCCCTCGAACTGGATGTTGGCCGGGAAGCCGTAGGTTCTTGGGCGGGAGAGTTCCTGGCCGACTCGGTCGGCCCGCAGTTACTAACCTTCCGGGTCGAGGACCGCCGGCCTCGCCAGATCAACAATGCCCGGATCGTGTCCCGCCGGATCTACCGCACCAAGCTGCATCTGTTCGAGGATTGGTATCTGGCTCACGACCGCGACGTGAGCCGGGCGGTAGCCGCGATCACCGAGTTGCTGGAGGGAGTTTCGGGCGACAGCGCCTACGCCGTCCTCGAACGCGCGGAGAAGTAAGACCGTTCGGTCTCCTGCCATACACGGAGGTTGAGGTTGCCTGCCTCGACCGGCGTCATGCTCCGGCAGCAGCCTCCGATGGCCACAAGCGTCGGTCCTGCAGCACGCTGTTGGGGTGCTGCACCACTTCGGAGGCCGTGGCCAGGTCCAACATGGCCCCGGCCTGCCCGGCGAGGACGCCGAAGATGTCGGCCGGCTCCTGATCGGTAGGTTGGTGCAGCACGAACACCAGGCCGGCCCTCGCCCGCCGGACAAAGGCAACCGCATCGTCCCACACGGCCTCCCCGGTTTGGGGTTGGCGCGCGACCACCAGCGGTACGGCGCCGGTCTCGAATTGAGCGTCGGCCGCGGTGTCGAGGCCGAGTTCGTCGGCCAGGATCGACCACCCGGGCCAGGCGTCGGCTTGGTAGATGGCGGTGAAGCGCCACTCCTGCTCGCGGGCGAACTGGGCAAAACCCCGAACCAGTTCTTCGTCGTTCGGGGGTCGCAGGTCGGCGTGATAGGTGAGCGGGACGGCGCCGGTCTCCGCGAACCACTGGCGCGATTCATGGAGGTCGATCGGCTTGGTCGGACCGAACAGGGCGTATCGGCGGGTGACCGAGACCTGGCGGATAGCTTCGGCCCGTTGTTCGTCGAATTCGGCGGCTTCGGCTGCCCCTTGAAAGGCGACTTCCGCCGCCAGATACCGTCCCGCCGTGCGAAGGATCTTCCCCCTCAAGTGCAGGGTGCCGCTGTGGGGCTCCAGGGCAAAGGCCCGATCGAGAGCCAGCAGAGCCCGGGCGTACTCGCCCAGCCGATAGGCGGCGTACCCCGCTTCGTGCCACACGAGCGCCAGGCCAGGGTCGAGCGAGGCCGCGTGTTCCAGGGCCACGAGCGCCTCGCGATAGCGGCCGAGTTCCACCAGTGCCGCTCCCTTGAGGGTGGCGGGGAACGCGTCGTCACCGAAGTGATCCGCGGCCTGCGCCGACAATGCCAGGGCTTCCTCGAAGCGCCGGGCGTTGCGCAGCATGGTGAAGTATTCACCCCAGGCGAGTTTCACTTCCGGTTGGGTGTCGAGCAGTTCGAGATACGCGTCCTCTGCCGCCTCGAGGTGACCGTCCTGCATTAGCTGACGCGCCGCGGCAATTGCCCGTTCACCGGGCTCCGTGGCGAAAACGCGAAACTGCGAGGTCGTGAACATTGGGCGAATGTATCGCTGGGACGCGCGAGCGCTAGAGGGCTGTTGTGCCGGGTGAATCGGTCTCGCGCCGCACCCGAAATTGTGTACCTTCCCCCTGTTTGGCGTCGACCAATGTCTCCTACCGTGAGTGTCTTGTGGATGGTGAATTCGTTTCGCGCGAACGTGACCGGATGCTTGCCGAACTCGGTGAGTTTCTGGCCATTCCCAGCATCAGCACGCTGAGCGACCACGCCGCCGATTGCCGGCGAGCGGCCGATTGGGTGTCCGATGAACTGCGACGTCTGGGTTTTCCCGTAGTCGAGCAACTCGATCGCGGCGGCCATCCCATCGTGTGGGCCGAAAGTCCCCCTGTCCCGGGGAAGCCTACGGTATTGATCTACGGCCACTACGACGTGCAACCGCCGGACCCGCTGGACGAATGGAACAGCCCGCCGTTCGAAGCCACCGTGCGTGACGGCAAACTCTTCGCTCGCGGGGCGGTCGACGACAAGGGGCAGGTGTATTGTCTGCTCAAAGCCTACGAAGCCGTGCGCGACGGCGACGGCCTCCCCCCCCTCAACGTCCGGTTCATCATCGAAGGCGAAGAAGAATTCGGCGGGCACTCCATCGAGCGCCTGCTGCAGGAGGAACCCGAACGCACCGAAGCGGACGCCGTCCTGGTGTGCGACACTTCGTACTACGCGCCGGGAATTCCGGCCGTCTACACCGCGCTGCGGGGAATTTGCTACGCCGAAATCGAGGTGCGTACGGCGCAACGGGATCTGCACTCGGGCAACTACGGCGGCGCCGCGCCCAACGCCATGGAGACGCTGTGCCGTATCCTGTGCGACCTCAAGGGACGGGACGGCCGCATCGACATCCCCGGCTTGTAT
>CAJVYZ010000298.1 GCA_913009915.1 uncultured Gemmatimonadota bacterium
ATGCCCAGGGCGTTGCCACGGTTGGGAGCTGGACCATGGGAACCGCGGCGGGAAGCAACACCTTGGCCGCCACGGTTGGCAACGTCGGAACGACGTTCGCGGCCACCGGGACCGCCGGAGCTGCTGCCACCATGATCATCACGCAGGGCAACGATCAGACTGGACCGCTCACCGGGCCGCTGCCGACTGACCCGACGGTACGGGTGACCGATCAGTTGGGTAATGGGGTGTCCGGCGTCAGCGTGAGTTTCACGCCGAGGTCGGGTGAGGGTACCGTCAGCAACCCGACGGTGGTGACCGACGCCAACGGCGACGCCGCCGTGCAGTGGACGCCTGGACGCAACGGGAGCAACTTCATGGACGTCGTGGCCGGCGGCTTCGCGACACAGTTCTTCAGCATCAGGAGCAATGCCAACTACAACATCGAACTGCGCTTCGTGACCGCTGCCACGATGCCCCAAAAGCAAGCCTTGGGCGAGGCAGGAGGGGACGGGATGACGGAGTTCGGGGGCAAGCTTGGTGCGGTCGAGGTCAGCAGCAGCGCGTTGCCGAAGTCATGTGGAGGGTTGTGCAGCGAACAAGTCCGCGACACGTTCGTCGATGATCTCCTCGTTTGGGTCGTGTTCGCCTCCATCGACGGTCCAGGTGGGGACCTGGCCCAGGCCGGCACATGTCTAATCCGGAGTACCGGGAGCCTACCGATTGTTGGAGGAATGCAGTTCGACACGGCCGACCTTCCTCCCTCGAGCGGAAGCCTCGAGGATATCACGCTGCACGAGATGGGGCATGTAATCGGGTTCGGCGCGGGCATCTGGAACGCAGTCAATCTCAATTTGTTCCTGAACCCTTCCTGCACCATCGTCGCAGGCGCTTGCACTCCGGACCTCCCCGGAGCGGACACCCATTTCACCGGTGCCAACGCCAACGCGCGGTGGGTCAGCGTGGGCGGAGGCGGATGGATCCCGCCAACCTCAGCCACGTCGGCGGTGCCCCTGGAGAACAGCCAGGGTGGACCGGGCACCCGGGACAGCCACTGGCGTGAGTCGACGTTGGTCAACGAACTCATGACCGGCTTCATCACCAGCGGACCGACGGGGACCAACCTGTTCAGCGTGGTGACCATGGGTCTGTTCCAAGACCTGGGATACACCAGCATCGGTTACGGGTCGGCCGACGCATACAGTCTGGCCACGGACGGGAACTCCACGGGGCTCCGGGCCGGGCCGACGGTGACCATCGAACTCAAGGATGATGTCATCGACATTCCCATCGGTATGGTTGATCCGTCCGGTCGGGTCGTGAGATATATCGCTCGGTAGCGGCAGACCTGGAGCTATCGATAGGTCTGGATGGCGAACAAGACGGCCCACCTCGAGGTGGGCCGTCTTGTTTGGAAAACCGCCTCCACGGCGCAGGCACCGTAGTCTGCGGGCCTGCGCCCCGGCTGGCCGGTGGTGTATGTTGTTCGGAACCAGGTCGCTGCAAACCTCGGGGCCTGGTCGTCCTCTCTCTTGCAAGGTGTCCGATGCAACCGACCCGCTCCTGGGCAATACTCCTCCTGGCCGCCGGCCTCATCACCTCCTGTGGTACCGAATCCAACCCGCCTCCGGCCGCCGTCGGCGCCAGCGCCGGCGACAACCAGACGGCGACCGCCGGAGGCGCCGTCCTGGCGGCGCCCTCGGTCCGGGTCACCGACGCCGGTGGCGCGGGGCTCGCGGGTGTGCCGGTTACCTTCGCCGTGGCGTCGGGCGGGGGCTCGGTCACCGGCGGCACCGCAACCAGCGACGGCCAAGGCATAGCCGCGGTGGGGAGCTGGGCCCTGGGCCCCACGGCGGGCAGCAATACTCTTACGGCCACGGTTTCGGGCTTGGCGCCGGTGACATTCACCGCCACCGGCGTCGCCGGCAGCCCGGCCGGCATCACCACCACAACTGGGGACGGTCAAACCGCAGCCAACTCGACCACACTTCCGGTACAGCCGACGGTGACGGTGCAAGACGCCAACGGCAATCCGGTGGTCGGGATCGCGGTGACCTTTGCCGTGACCGCCGGCGGCGGCAGCGTCACCTCGTTGGTGACGACCGACGCCAATGGCGAGGCGGCGACCGACTGGACGCTGGGCAGTCTAATCGGCGCGCAATCGATGGATGCCTCCGCGGCCGGGTTGGCGACGACGGCTGCCTTCTCCGCCACCGGCGTGCTGGGACCGCCAGCGGGTGTGAGCGTCTCCGGCAACACCCAGACTGCGGCGGTTGCCACTCCCGTGCCGGCCCCCATCATCATGACCGTGGTGGACGCGGGCTTCAACCCCATTCCGGGCGTCGACGTGATATTCTCAGTAGCATCGGGTGGCGGTTCCATCACCGGCGCCAACCAGACCACAAACGCCAACGGAATGGTCACCCTCGGCAGCTGGACCCTAGGCACGACTTTGGGCTCCCAATCCCTAAACGTGGCGGTGGCCGGCCTAGCCACCCCCCGTATCATCATAGCGACCGCCACTTCGGGCGCCCCGGCCACCGTGGTGATCCAGTCCGGTGACGGCCAAACCTGGGCCGTCGGTTCCGCCTCACCCAATCGTCCCACGGTTCTGGTCACGGATGCGTTTGGCAATCCAGTCTCCGGCGTTGCCGTCACCTTCACGCCTGGCGCCGGAAGCGGTTCCGTCACGGGTAGCCCGGCCACGACCGACATGAACGGCGACGCCTCCGTCGCGTGGTCGTTGGGCCAGGCCGGTAGCAACACCCTGGATGCCAGCGTGACCGGTAGCAACTCGGTCACCTTCAACGCCACTGGCATCAACGCCAACTACACCATGGAGCTGCGGTTCAGCGGCAGCACCACCGGCCTTGACCTCCAGGCCTTCGCCAACGCGGCGCTCACCTGGATGACCATCATCACCGCCGATCTCCCGGACGTCGACTACTCGGCCGGACCGATCCCCGCCAATGCCTGTGGTATCACCCACAGCACCGTCGATTTCGTGGTCGACGACATCCTCATCCTGGTCGAGGCCGTCAACCTAGACGGCCCCGGAGGGGCCCTGGCCGGCGCCACGTGGTGCGATCGTCGAAGTCTCGCGCTTCCGTCGGTGGGAATCATGATCTTCGACATCGCCGACATCAACTTCCCGGTATTTCAGGACGTGATCGAACACGAAATGGCACACGCACTCGGCATCGGTACCCTGTGGGGGTCGTCGCCGTGGAATCTGCTGGTGAATCCTTCGCTGCCCAACAGCTCGGGAATCGACACCCACTTCACCGGCCCCCAGGCGATCATCGAATTCGACAACGCCGGCGGCGCTGGACGCACCGTCGGGATGAAAGTCCCAGTCGAGAACACCCAAGGTGGACAAGGGACTCGCGATGCCCACTGGCGCGAGTCGACGTTCGCCAACGAGCTCATGACCGGATTCGTCTCGTTGTCCAGCAACCCCCTGAGTACCGTGACCATCGCCTCGCTACAGGACCTGGGCTACGCGGTGGACCTGACCCAGGCTGAGCCGTACACTATTGCCAATCCGAATGCACTCAGGCTGGCGGGCGAGACGCTCATCCCCCTGGGTAATGACATCCTGATCGTGCCCGGTCGAGACAACCTCCGGTTACGGGACCGGTAAGCCAGCAACCCCTGAACGACGAAGCGGCCCACCGATAATGTTTCGGTGGGCCGCTTGTTCTTGGTACTGGGCGGGGACTCATGATAGTTGGTAGCTGAATGTTGATTCTTGATTTCTGATTTCTGATTTCTGAAGTGTTCCGGACTCCTCAACCGTTCGTCGCTAGCCAGGCTCCGTACAACTCCGGCCGCCGGTCACGCCAGAACAACTTTCGCGCAGGCGACTCCAGGCACCTGGCCAGATCGACGTCCACCAACAGCAGGTCGTCCTCGCCGGACTTGGCCCGTCCGATTACCCCGCCGTCTGGGCCGACCACGAACGACTCGCCAGCGAAGGTTAGACGATCCTCTTCCCCCACCCGATTGCACAGCGCCGCGAAGTAGCCATTTTGAAAAGCCGCCGTCCGCACCTCGGCCTCATACAAGCCGTCGGGCCACTCCCCCACCGTGCCTGCCTGCGGAATGACGACCAATTCGGCCCCAGCCACGCCGAGGGCGCGCATGTACTCCGGGTAGTGACGATCGTAGCATATGGCCACGCCCACCTTGCCTACGGCCGTGTGGTACACCGGAGCCCCACGGTCGCCGGGGTGATAGTAGTCCTGCTCGTGGAAACAGGCGTAGTCGGTGATGTGCACCATACGGGTTATGCCCAGGAGCGACCCGTCGGAGTCGAATACCGGAGAAGAATCGAAGCAGCGCCCGGTCTCGGTTTCGCATTCGTACATGTTGAACACGGTGACCAGATTCAATCGCCGTGCCTGCTCGGCGATCCGGTCGGCGGTGGGTCCCGGTATCGGCTCCACAGCCAAGGCCGCTTAGATCGGAAGAGCACACGTCTGAACTCCAGTCACACTGATATATCTCGTATGCCGTCTTCTGCTTGAAAAAAAAAAACAACCACTCACACCTAGCCCTCTCATCCACCTCTCCCACCCT
>CAJVYZ010000299.1 GCA_913009915.1 uncultured Gemmatimonadota bacterium
GTTGTGTTGTTTGTTTGTTTTTTTTTTCAAGCAGAAGACGGCATACGAGATATATCAGTGTGACTGGAGTTCAGACGTGTGCTCTTCCGATCTGGGGGATGACACGGTTCAAGGCGGTAGCGGCTCGGATCGTATTTACGGCGAGGGGGGCAACGATACGATCTCCGGTGAGGCCGGCGGCGGAGTGCTCGGTGAAGTGAATACGATTTTCGGTAGTGGGTCAGTTTGCTCGAAAAGGGTGGCACGCCCAGACCTACGGGATGGGCGTGGCGAGCGCGGGACAGAGAATTGCGGGCTCCTGAACCATGCGCCACGCCCTTCCTGACGTCAGGGCGTGCCACCCTCGACTTCCGACATCCAAACTGACCCACTACCGAATCTCAGGGTTCTCTCAGGGGCTCTGAGAGCCACTGCACATCGAACCGATGCCGAAGTCCAACTCCGAGTTGGTCTATCGCGAACTGGAATCGGTGGTGGAAAAAACGGGAGTGCCGCGGCTGATCCTCGACGATCGTGGTTCCGACCTGCACGGCGGCGTGAAACGTTTCTGCGGGGAGCATCCCCCCACCTCGGAGGTCTACGACATCACGCACAACCTCGGATGGGTCAACGTGGGGGTCGACCACGACACGGCCGAATTCGATGGGGAACGGTAGCTGGACTCCGGCCGAGTCGCTTGCCGTCTCCGGTGAAACATCGCTGGTGTCGGAGGCTGTGGTATCGATGACGATCGCCAGGCCGGTAACCGTGAGCTGCTCGATGACCAGCCGCCGGCCAAGCAGGGCCCGCGGGTGCCAGGTCAGATCTGCCTGCTCGACGGTCAGCCCGACGCCTGCCACCTCCAACCGGACTCCGTTCAATTGGAGTGGACCGAGGAGCCGGCCGCGGGCGTCTGCCACCGACAGCGCCACGGACGCGGGCAGCCTGGGGAGCACGACGTCGACCACGATTCTGGCTCCGGTCTCCGTGGCCACCAGAAAAAGCGCGCTACCCGCGACGACGAGCAGCAGGCCGATCAGGCCGGTTACCAACCACAAGGCGAGGCGGCGCTTGGCGGCCATCAGAAATCCGGCCCCAAGGTGATGTGAACGCGGCGGGGATGGCCCGCCAGGGACAGGGCCCAGGCCAGGTCGAGGCCGATCGGGCCGATGGGCGAACGCCATCTAACCCCTACACCGGCTCCCTGAAACAGCGTGATATCGCTGAATCCGATGAGTGCGTTGCCTGCGTCATAAAACGTGGCAGCGCCGAAATCGCCGTAGAAGAAATAGTTGAGCTCGACGGATGCCACGACGAGCGCATCACCGCCGGTGATGTTGCCGGCGGCGTCGGTTGGCCCCAACGCCAGGTAGTCGTACCCTCGCACGCTTCGATCGCCACCGGTAAAGAACCGCGCGGTGGGCGGCAACCTGGAGAGTTTGCTGGTGAATATGCGGCCCAGCTCCGCGCGGGTTATGACCCGGCCATTCCCCAGAAACGGAACTATGATCTTGGCTGGCACCGTGACTTCGAGAAAGGTGGCGTCCGCCAGCAGTCCCTCGACGGCCCCCCGGGCGAGAATACCGATCTGCGTGCCCTTGGTGGCGAAGATGTTGTTGTCGGCGACGACCCGGGTAAGGTTGGTGCTGGCGATGACGAGGTTGGACGTCCCCGTGTCGACGGTCCCGACGACGTAGTCCTCATTTGAGTAGGCCAGCGAGAGGGTCTGCCGCCAGCGGCCGCGCGTGCGGCTGAGGTCGGTCCCCAGGACGAACTTGTTGGTCCGATAGGATACCGGATCGAGCAGCGCATATCCGGTGAAGAGTTCGAGCAAAGTCGTGAGAGGGTAGATCGGCGGAATCGAATACCGGGCCGACATGCTCTTCTCGATGCCGGATACACGGAGGTTGATATTGGCGTAGTGTCCCTTGGCGTTGAGTCGCCGGAACTCGGCGTTGAGGGTCACCCGAAGCCGGGTGTTGGTCCCGTAGCCCACACCGATGTTGAAATGCTGTGCCGCGCGCGTGGTCAGCACAATTGCGACCGGGATGGTCAGTCCCTGGGTGGAGTCGCGCAGGGCTCGCACCTCGACCTGGGCGAAGTACGACGTCCCGGCGAGCCGGGACTGAATCTTCCGCAGTTGCCGCGTATCGAACGGCTCACCTGGGATGATGTCGATATAGCCCTGGATAATCCGCGGGTCGACCGCGTCCTGTTCCAACCGCACGTCCCCAAATCGGTACTGCGGACCGGTCGCGAGATCGAGTACGATGTCGGCTGTCTGCCGCAGACGGTCGACCCGGATCTGTGCCGTGTCGAAGGCGGCGTCGAGGTAGCCACGATCGAGCGCCGCTTGGGCGATGGCACTCTTGCCGGCAGTGTACCGTGCGTGGACCAGCGTATCGCCGGTTGCCAGCGGGAACGCGGTGACGGCCTGTTGAATGACGGAGTCCTGCCGGCCCGGACCGGTTACCCGGACCGCGACCCCGCCGATAACCGTTTGAGGGCCAGGATCGATGGCGAACCGGGCCACCCACCGGTCGCCGGTGGTGAGGTCGCTGGTGATGGTGGGCTGATAGTAGCCGAACGGCTGCAGTGCCCGTTCGATCTGGTCGGGCGCCCGGGCGTAGAGCCGGCGGATGCGCAAGGTGGAGACCGTATCGCCCGATCGGGCGACGGTCGACAGCGACAGCAGGAACGCCACGTTATCGAGCAGTTCGCCGGTGATCCCCTCGATTTCCAGGCTGACGCGGGCCGACTGGGCCGCCACTCCGGTGGGGGCCACCCCAGCCAAGGCGACACACAACCAGAAACCGCTACGCCTCATGCGCGCGTCGAGCGCCGCGAATCCGCCGGCACCAAGGGTCCAGTCCACATTGGCGCAAAGAACATCCGCCTGTCACGAGTACGATCACTACTGAAGGTAAGTGAGGGATACTAAAGGAAGAGGCACTGGATTGCACCGCCGACCGGCTCGCCCCCGCACAAGGTCAGCGACGGGGGCGGCGGTCTTCGGACCGGTATCGATTCGTTGCGAGCGACGTACTGCTGCGTGAGTCGTGGTTCTAGAGACGGCTGGTGGCTGGGTGATCGGTGCCGAAAAACAAGCCTTCCTGGCAGTGCCACCAGCTACCCGCCACCAGCCATTACCTTCCGTCTCTCTCGAACACCACCTTCCCTCCCAGAATTGTGTAGTCCACTTTGGCCGAGAGGATCTCCCCCTCCGGTATCGTCATGATGTTGCGGGACAACACTACCACGTCGGCGTACTTCCCCGGGGTCAACGATCCCTTGACGTCCTCCTCGAACGCCGCATACGCCGCGTCGAGGGTCTGCGACCGGAGCGCCTCCTCCCGTGTCATCCGTTGATCGGCGAAGAATACCTGGCCGTCGTCTTGGATCCGGCCAATCGACGCATAGAAATTGGCGATGGGATCGGCGTCCTCCACCGGGACGTCGGTCCCGTTGGCGATGACCACGCCGGCGTTGATCAGGTCGCGCCAGACGTAGGCGCCTGATTTGGCCCGCTCCGCTCCCAGCCGCTTGAACACCCACGGCCCGTCGGAGGTGGCGTGAATTGCCTGCATGGAGGCGATGATCCCCCACCGGGCGAATCGGGGTACATCGTCGGGATGGACATGTTGGGCGTGCTCGATGCGCCAGCGCAGATCGCGCGGCCCGTCATTGGCTCGGAAGATCGTTTCGTAGACATCCAACGCCTCGCGGTTGGCCCGGTCGCCGATGGCATGGGTGGCCATCTGGAAGCCGTTGGCAAAGGCGATCTCGGCGGTGATCCGGTAGTCATCCATGTCCGCCGTCGCCAGGCCCGACGTCGGTAGATCGTCATACGGCTCCAGCAGCCAAGCGCCGTGGGACCCCAGCGCGCCATCGATGGTGCGCTTGACGGCACGGACCGTGAGAAACCCGCCGTAGCCATCGACCATGCGATAGTCCGCCAGTTTCTCGACCAGGTAGTGGTTGCTGTCCCGCACCATGACGTAGAGCCGGACCGGCAGCTCGCCTTCTTGGGCGAGCGCCCGGAAGATGTCCAGGCGCTCGAACGAACTTCCCGCATCTTGAAAACTGGTGATGCCCTTGGGTAGCAAGTCCTCGCCGGCCAGAGCCACCCGTCTGGCGATCTCGGCATCGCGCACCGCGGCCGGCCGGGTCGAATCCCAGCGCGCCTGTGCCAGCCACACGAGCGTTTGAGCCTTCTCGCGCAGATAACCGGTGGGCGCTCCCGTGCTGTCGTGCACGATTTCACCGCCCGGGGGGTCGGGCGTGTCGCGGTCGATGCCGGCCAGCTCCATGGCCCTGGCGTTGGCCAAGACCGCGTGCCCGCTGGCGTGACCCAACACCACCGGGTTGTTGGGTGAGATCCGGCTCAACGCGTGGTGGGTCGGCACTCCCTCCACCGTTCCCTCCGGCACCTCGCTCCACTTTTCCTGGTGCCAGCCACGGCCCTGGATCCACAAGATCGGAAGAGCGTCGTGTAGGGAAAGAGTGTAGATCTCGGTGGTCGCCGTATCATTAAAAAAAAAAAAATACACAAAACAATCAATAAGCACAC
>CAJVYZ010000300.1 GCA_913009915.1 uncultured Gemmatimonadota bacterium
GGATGTGGCTGCGTTGGATTACAAGGTGCCAATATCAGAAGACAACTGTCTTTTTTGTTTCTTTTCTTTTTTTTTTTTAATGATACGGCGACCACCGAGATCTACACTCTTTCCCTACCCGACGCTCTTCCGATCTACGACCGGCCTGGGGGTACTAGCGACTCTGCGCGGGCGGGCACTGGGCCGGTATCGCCGCGCCACACTGCAGGCCGCGCTGGCCATTGCCGATCAACGCAACCGGGAACTCGAAACCCTGCGAGAACTCGCCGGTTCACTGTTGTCGGGACGGGAATTCGCCCAACTGTGCCGCGAAGTGGCCGAGGCGGCCATGGACCTCCTGCGAGCCGAGACCGGGGTGGTGACGATGGTGGTGGAGGAGGGACGCTTCATCAAGATCGTGGCTGCGTCCGGCCCCCTGGAACCGGTCATCGGGGCGTTGGTCCCCATGGACCACTCGCTCGTGGGGTGGGCGGTGACCAACGACGAGCCGGCGCTGTCCGCCGACATGGAGTCCGACCTGCGGGATTACCAGTTGGCCCACGCGCCGATCCGCCTGAAGTCGTGCGCCATCGTTCCGCTCCGCTCGGGCGGCATCATTCTCGGTACGGTGAGCGCCTATAACCGCCTAGACGGTCGGCCGTTCAGTCAGGCTGACGTCAACCTACTCGAGACGCTGGGCGACCTGGTAGCGCTGGGACTCGACCGGGCCAGCGTACTGCAAGACTTGCAGCAAAACGAGGCGACACTCCGTAGCAAGAACCTGGAACTCCAGCGCGCGACCAAGCTCAAGAGCGAATTCCTGGCCAACATGTCACATGAATTGCGCACGCCACTGAACGCCATCATCGGCTTCTCGGACCTGTTGTTGACCGAGGAGACCGGGCCGCTGAACGCGCAACAACAGGATTTCCTGGGATCGGTGCTCCGTAATGGGCGCCACCTTCTGGCCCTCATCAACAACGTGCTCGACCTGTCGAAGATCGAGGCCGGCCACGTGCAGTTGGAGTTGGCGCCCACCGATCTCCGGGAAGCCGTGACCGGCGCGGTGGCGGATACGGCTAGCCTCCTGGCGGCCAAATCACAGGAATGCCGGATTCAAATGAACGACGAGCCGTTCGTCGCCGTGGCGGACGGCCACCGAGTCCGACAGGTGCTGTTCAACTTCCTGTCCAACGCATCGAAATTCACCCACGATAGCGGCCACATCACTCTCTCGGTAGTCCGGACCACGGTACCGCTCCCGGTAGTGAGCACGATCGACGGCCCGTCCCCAGAGCGACGACTCGTCACTCGGGAGGCAATCTGGATTTCGGTGGCAGACGACGGCATCGGTATCAAGGAACACGACATGTCCCGATTGTTCACCGAGTTTACCCAAGTGGACAGTTCCGCCAGCAGGCGGCATCGGGGAACGGGACTGGGTCTGGTCCTGTCCAAGCAATTCGTGGAGTTACACGGCGGGACTATCGGCGCGGAATCGATTTACGGATCGGGCAGTAGTTTCTGGTTTCTCCTTCCGGTTGACGGTCCCGGTACCCGGCCGGGCGACTACGACTAGTCTTTCCCGACCATGGTCTTGCCTGAACCACTGCCGCCGGCAATACCGACGATGAGAGGTCGGAGTGGAGTAGGTTCGGCCATCGGGGAATCGCCAATCCGGGAGAATGCGCTCCCTGCTACCGAAGGGGATTCGGCCGAAAGTGCAATAAAATGTCGTCCACCGCTAGGGTGTCGGTTGGTAGTGAAACCGTATGTCGTAGGCACTGGTGACCACGAGAGTAATCAATGACCCCGATTGGATATCCTGTGCCACAAACCGGCGGAGTTCCGTCGGCCGCGCCCGGACGCGCTCGAAGGCCAACCAGTCGTCGGTGAGCCACGACTGAATGATTGGCAGAACCTTGTCGTAGTGCTTCAGCGCCGACTTCTCGTCACGGCCATCGAAGATCTTGCACGAAAACGATTCCTCGGGCGTCAGCTCGCAATTGAAGATCCCTGGCAAGTCCAGCGTCGATTCGAAGAACCCGCGTTCCTGTGCCTCCACGATCGGATCTCCGCGGATGGCGTCGAACTTGTGAGCGCCCGCCAACGTCAGAAGATCCAGGCTCCGGCGCCACAGATCCTGATCAGTCTTGACCTCGACACAACCCTTCAGGCTGCCCAACCCACGGTACATTCCGATTTCGGCTTGCAACTCGTCCACTTTGCGCTTCTTGATGAGACCCTGCTCTACCATTTGCTGGATCGCCCAGCAATCCGCCTCCATCTCCCGCAGCCGCGAAGGGTTTTTCCACACATGCCGGAGCGCGTGATGACCGCATTCGTGCAGGTACACGAAGTGTCGGGCCTGAGGCGTGGACCTGCTCAGCGCCCGCTTGTTGTAGAAGATGACCGGGGCGCCGTCCCCGGTGATGGTGGCGACGCCGGCATAGGGGAGGGTGTTGTCGACCACGGCCTGGATCGGCTGGTCGCGCCGGTCCAGGCAAGCGTTGAATGGGACTTGAGCGTTGGCGCCGGCCACCACGACGAAGGAGGCCACGAGGGCGCCGAGACCAGCTGCCCGCATAAGCATGCTCCGAGATACTCAACCGCAAGGAGGCCTCCAGGGCCCCAGTCAGATGGAACGCCTGGGGCGGGAGACCAGTTCCCCCTCACAATTAGCACAGACGAACTTCATGTCCTCGGCGCACACAAGGCAGAAGGTGCACTCATAGCTACAGATGCACGCCGCATCCGTGTGGCCTAGGCGGGCGGCGCACCGTTCGCACCGGTCCCGCATCTCCAGGGTCATGGTTCCATCCTCGATGCTACGGTTCCAGCCGGAGGAGTGCCAGCAGCCTCCAGCCGGAGGCGCCCGAGCGCGTCGGCGGCACACTGAGCCCTAGCGGCCCAATCCCGAGCAATGGCGGGCAGCCACGCATCCCGGGCACGGTGTCGCTGGCACCATTCCAATGCTTCATCCTGGAACCACTGCCACATCGCGGGCGCATCCTGGGCCAGGAGAGAGTCGAGCGCAAACCGGCGCTCGCCCGCCCTGAGCCCGAGCCCGATCTGGCGCGCGGCCCGTGCCAGATCGGTCCGGGTGACGATCATGCCGCACCGAAGGGGTGCCAGCACGGCTTGCGACACGTCCTCGCTGGTGGCTTTCCGCGGGTTCAGCGCTTCGGTAGCCCGAAGATGGAGCGGAAGCGCTTGGGGCAGAGGCGTCCTCCGAGCCTCCTCTTCGAGGGCGGCCATCAGTACCTCACCCCAACGCCGGTACGGGTCGGGTGCCAAATCTGCGACCTTGTCGAGGTACCCGGGGAGCCAACTCAGCAGGTGCTCCCACAGCAAAGCTGCGCGCGCGGTGCCGAGGGCTGCCTTTTGCCGGGTCGAGGACGCCTGGTCTTCGAGTTCGGCCAAGTGGGCGTAGGGCGCCAAGAGCACGGCGACGTGGTCCGGCTCTGCCGGTGGTTCCGCCTCGATGGCCCGCCAAAAGCCGGCCACGCGGTCGCGGGCCTCGCCTCCCAGCATCCCCTCCGGCCCAAGGTAGACCGAGGCGTAGGGGTACAGTTGGAAGAGAAACAGCTCGGCATATTCGTCCCCGGTCGGCGGGCGGCCGATGCCGAGAACTTCGGCCAGGCGTTCGGTCTGCGGCGTGGGGGGTTCGGCCAGGACGGCTAGGGCCCGAAATAATTCCATCGTTAGTCCGAGGACACGGGCATAGAATGCCAGGAATAATGAATGCCAGGAATAACGAATAATGAAATTCTCAGTTCGTCCATCATTTCATTATTCATTATTCGCGGCGATCATTATTCAATATTCTTTCCGGGGATTCGGAAAACTTCCTTGGGCGGCTTTAGGGGACGCATGAGCCAGAAGGGGCGCCGGGTTCCATCAGGCGAGTGTCGATCCGCCGAGCGGGCCTTGGCGAGCCAGTCGAGGTACACGGCTCGGGACTTGGCGCTGTCGACGGAGACGTCGCCGTAGCGGTCGTCTGGTTGGGCCTTCCGGACTCGGACCGCTTGGTGCCAGCAATGCTGGCCCGATATCGGGTCGGGATGGACCGGGAACGTGAGGTTCTGATGCACGCCGACATCGGTCCACCAGATGCGGCTGGAGTCCGCATCGTCCGACTGGTAGGGACCAGCCCCATGGGTGCGGCCGAGGTGCCAGTTGGATCCATGGTGCTCGAGGCTCGCCGTGGCGGTCCCCGGCCCCTGGTGCGAGTCGTGCAGCTTCCAGCGGCCCATGTGGTGGCTGCAGGCCACCACGTCCGGACGAATCCCTTCGGTCACCCATGCCTTCACCACGAAGTAACCGATCTCGGTCTCGACCCTGACGAGGTCGCCGGTGCTCACCGATATGCGGGCGGCATCGACCGGATGAATCCACAGCGGGTTGCTATGGGCGATCTCGGTCAACCACTTGGCGTTGGCGCTGCGGGTGTGGATGTGGACCGGCAAGCGGAAGGTGGAGATCAACACCAGCTGATCCGGATCGATGCGTTCGCGGTGGATGTGGCTCTTGATGTACGTAGGCATGGCGTATTCGGGC
>CAJVYZ010000301.1 GCA_913009915.1 uncultured Gemmatimonadota bacterium
GGATCTACACTCTTCCCCTACACGACGCTCTTCCGATCTCGCCATGTCGGACCGAATCCTGATTCTCGACTTTGGGTCCCAGGTGACTCAACTAATCGCGCGCCGGGTTCGCGAGAGCGGCGTTTACTGCGAGATCCTTCCGTTCAATGTAGAACCGGCCCGAATCCGGGATTTCGGCGCCAAGGGCATCATTCTCTCGGGCGGCCCGGCCTCCATTTACGACAAAGGGGTGCCCACGGCTGATCCAGGCATCCTCGATCTGGACGTGCCGGTGCTGGGGTTGTGCTACGGTATGCATGTCATCGCCCAGCTGAGCGGCGGCGAAGTGGTCGGCGCCGAGCGCCACGAGTATGGCCGGACCGAGCTGCAAGTCGTCGGCGGCCGGCTGTTCGAGGGGTTCACCCCGGGCGAGGAGACCCCCGTCTGGATGAGCCACGGCGATTTCGTGGAGACACCTCCGCAGGGATTCCTGGTCACCGCCCGGAGCGACAACACGCCCGTCGCCGCATTCGAACACGGCGAGCGTCCCATCTTCGGGCTCCAGTTCCATCCCGAAGTGGATCACACACCCCGCGGTGTCGAGTTGCTCAACACCTTTCTGTTCGACGTGTGCCACTGTCCGTCGGACTGGACGCCGGGCCACTTCGTGGACATGGAGATCGAGCGCTTACACCAGACGGTGGGGCCCGACGACCATGTCATCTGCGGCTTGTCCGGCGGTGTGGACTCGTCGGTGGCCGCGGTGCTGGTGCACCGTGCGATCGGCGACCGGCTCACCTGCATTTTCGTCGACCACGGTCTCTTGCGGCTGCACGAGCGCGAGCAGGTCGAACACGCCTTCCGCAGGCACCTCGGCATCGATCTGATCGTGGTGGACGCAGCCGCGGAGTTCCTGGAGCGGCTCGAGGGCGTGAGCGACCCGGAGGAAAAGCGGCGGCGGATCGGCCACACGTTCATCGACGTCTTCGAGCGTGAAGCCAACAAGCTGGGCGACAGCGTCAAGTTCCTGGTACAGGGCACCCTGTACCCGGATGTGATCGAGTCCGTGTCACCCTCCGGAGGCCCATCGGCCACTATCAAGACGCATCACAACGTCGGTGGACTCCCCGAACGGCTTCCGTTCAGCCTGATCGAACCATTGCGCGAGCTGTTCAAGGACGAAGTCCGCCAGGTGGGGCGTGAGCTGGGGTTGCCGGAAGAGATGGTGGCACGCCATCCGTTCCCCGGTCCCGGACTGGCCATTCGCATCCTGGGCGAGGTCACCGGCCCGCAACTCGAATGCCTGCGACGGGTGGACCACATCTACATCGAGGAAATCCGGGCCGCCGGCCTGTACGACGACATCTGGCAGGCGTTCGCCGTGCTGCTACCCATTCGGTCGGTCGGGGTCCAGGGCGACTACCGCACCTACGATCAGGCGGTCGCCCTCAGGGCGGTGACCAGCAAGGACGGCATGACCGCGGACTGGTTTCCCTTTCCCGCAGACGTCCTGGGACGGATCTCCAATCGCATCGCCAACGAGGTCGAGGGGGTCAACCGGGTAGTCTACGACGTCAGCAGCAAACCGCCCGCCACCATCGAGTGGGAGTGACCGTGGCCGAGGACGGCGGCAGGTCGCTCGGGATCCGCTGGGCCGTCGCGGGACTGGCCACCGCGCTCCTGGCCGCAGGCTTCGTCGGTTTCGCCGGCATCGACCTGTGGTTCACCGGTCTCTTCTGGAACGGCACCGATGGGTTCTTTCTGCGGGACACGTGGTGGGCCCGGACGTTGTACCAGGTCATCCCGATTCTCAGCTACAGTGTGGTCGGCATCGCACTGATCGGCTTGATCGTCAACGCCGTCCGACGGCGGCCTCTGGGGCCATGGCGCAGCCGCGTGTTCCTCTACCTGATCGCGGTAGTGGCCATAGGTCCCGGCCTGGTGGTCAACGTGGTCTTCAAGGATCACTGGGGCAGGGCCCGCCCCAGGGACGTGGTCGAGTTCGGCGGGACCAAGGCCTTCACCCCAGCATTCGTGATCAGCGACCAGTGCCCCAAGAATTGTTCGTTCGTTGCTGGCCACCCCTCGATGGCGTTCGCCATGGTGGCGCTTGTGCTGGTGGCTGCCAGCCGCCGACACCGCCGCCGAGCCTGGTTGATCGCTCTGGTTGTCGCGATGGGAATGGTGGTTGGGTTCGGGCGGATCGTGCAGGGCGGACACTTCCTCAGCGATGTGATCTTCTCCGCCATCTTCACGGTGGCGGTCGCCGTGGGCTTGTACCGGCTGTTTGGACTAGAACCCGTGCCGAGCGGACTGGACCGATCGGATGCCCGATCTGCCGGAGCGTGATGCCGCAGCGTGGCACCGTCTGTGGCGGGACCTCGACCTCCAGCCCCCACCAGGCCTGGGGGACCAGATCCTCGCGGCGTACGATGATCCCAAGCGTCACTACCACTCCCGGCAACACCTGCTGGACTCGCTCCGGCGGTTTCAGGCCGTCAGGGGGTTGGCCTGTGAGCCACTCCACGTGGAACTGGCCCTGTGGTTCCACGATGCGGTATACCGCGCCAGCCGCTCGGACAACGAGGAACAGAGCGCCCTCTGGGCCAGTCGATCCCTCCTCGAGGCCGGGGCGGACACCGAGGTGGCGGACACGGTGGCCGATCTGATCCGGGCCACCCGGCATGACCCTGAGGTGCCTGAGGGTGATGCGGCACTCCTGTGCGACATCGACCTGGCCATCCTGGGCGCGCCGCGGCGAGCGTACCATAGGTACCAGCGGGCCGTCCGGGCCGAGTATCCGGGGGTGCCGGAGATCCTCTACCGAAAGGGTCGGGCCAGGATTCTGCGGCGCCTGTTGGGCCGCGAAAGGATCTACGCCACCGAACCGTTCTCACGGCGCCTGGAACGGCGCGCTCGCGCCAATCTCACACGGGAGCTCAGCGGGCTCGCAGGGCAGGAGGAGGGGTCGGCGTGATCGTCCTCAATCGAGACGTGCTCAACCGTCTCATGGTTTGGCACCTCGTGGCCGGCGCGCTCGTGGGCCTATTGGTGCTGCAGCCGGTCAACGATCTCATCTACTGGTTACAACACGACACGGATGCTGCCACGGCATGGGGATACGTGTGGCAGCGGCTCTCGGCATCCGTCGTGGGCCCCGAGTGGCGCAAGGGCCTGTTCTACGCCGGGGTCGGTGCGCTTGTCGGCGCTCTCACCGCGGCGTTCTCGCGCCGCGTGCTCACCCAGCAGCGCCGCATGGTGCAGTTGACGATGGAACTGGAGCGGGATCTGATCGCCCTCATCGCCAAGGGCGAGAGCCGGCGAGCGGAATTCAAGTCGTCGTTTCGCTGGGACGTCAAGGCGGACAAGATCAACAAGGCGCTGGAACACCCCGTACTCAAGAGCCTGGCAGCGTTTCTCAACTCCGATGGTGGCACGTTGCTCATCGGCGTGTCGGACGATGGGACTATCCTCGGCCTGGCGCGAGACTATCAAACTCTCAAGAAGAAAGACCGCGACGGGTTTGAGCAGGCCATCATGACGGCGGTATCCAGCCGAATGGGGACCGACGTCTGTGCCAATCTGCAGGTGGTGTTCCACGCCGCTGCCGGTGACGACGTGTGCCGCATCATCGTCAACCCGTCACCCCGACCCGTCTATCTGTCGCAGGGAAAGGAAACGGAGTTCTACGTAAGGACTGGCACCAGCACCAGGCAGCTCAACGTGCAGGAGGCTATCGAGTACATCCAGAGCCGGTGGCCCAAGTAGGGCGAGGGGCGAGACGGGCTGCCCCCGCCTGTTACTTTGCTGTTACACCCTCGTTACTGACCGATCACACGGCGATCCTACTTTCATATCGAAATGCAGATGTCCTCCACTGAACTCACTTCCTGGACGGGAAGAATAATGTCGCAACGATGGATGTTCACTGCGGTAGCGCTGCTGTGGGCGGCGCCCGCTTTCTCTCAGGGCGTAGAACTCCAGAGCAAGGCTCTCAAACTCAAGTTCTCGGGCCGGGTGCAGGTGCAGGCCGGAACCACCACCTGTGACCAGTTCCCGGTCCCGGCCAATTCGGCGTGCAGCGAGCAGGTCGCCGGCGTGGATTTGCGGCTTCGCCGAGCCCGGTTCACGGTCGAAGCACAGATCAACGAGAAGATCGACTTCAAGATCCAGCCCGACTACAGCGCCATCACCAAGATCGGCCTGAAGGACGCGTGGGGACGTTATACCTGGGGCAAGGCAGCCCGGCTCAAGGCCGGTAACTTCAAGCGGCCGTTCGGCGGCTTCACGCTGGTGTCGTCGACGCAGATCCTGACCATCGAGCGTGTGCTGGCCGTACGCGGCCTTCCCAATCTCATCGCGCCGTCGTACAGCAGCTTCACGCTCGCGTTCAATCTGTCGGACCGGGATGTCGGCGTGCAGCTCGACGGGACCACGAGCAATGGCCTGTTCAGCTACTGGGCGGGCGTGTTCACCGGGAGATCGGAAGAGCACACGTCTGAACTCCAGTCACACTGATATATCTCGTATGCCGTCTTCTGCTTGAAA
>CAJVYZ010000302.1 GCA_913009915.1 uncultured Gemmatimonadota bacterium
TCGAGCGGGAGAAGCAACTCCCCATCGATGACGCCGTCCGCCTGGCCTCGGAAGTGGCCAGCGCACTCGACTACGCCCACCGGCACGACGTCATACATCGCGACATCAAGCCCGAGAACATCCTGCTCCACGACGGCCAGGCGCTGGTGGCGGACTTCGGGATCGCCCTCGCCGCGTCGAAGGCCGGCGGCACTCGCATGACCGAAACCGGCATGAGCCTCGGCACACCGCACTACATGAGCCCGGAGCAGGCCATGGGAGAGCGGGAACTCGATGCCCGCTCCGACGTGTACGCCTTGGGCTGCGTGTTGTACGAGATGCTCACCGGTGAGCCGCCGTTTACCGGTCCCACCGCCCAGGCGATCGTCGCCAAGGTCATGACCGCGGACCCGGTGCCGCCCACCGAGTTGCGGGAGACTGTTCCCTTCGGAATTGAAGCGGCGACACTCAGGGCGCTGCAGAAGCTCCCGGCCGACCGCTTTGCCTCGCCCAAGGATTTTGCCCAGGCGCTGGCCAGCCCGGATACCGTGGCCGGGCCGCGTACCACCGCGAGAGTCCTTGGCCAGCGGAAGTTTTTCTGGTGGCGTGCTGCCGGGTTCGCCGCCTTCGGCGTCCTGGTAGGCGTCTTGGCAATGTCGTGGATGGATCGTCCAGCGCCGGCCAAGGGAGTGCCGGCTCGGTTCGAGATTGGTACGCCATTCCTCGGGTTCAATCCCAACCGGGTGATCTCGATCAGCCGTGACGGATCGACCATCGCGTATGTCCAGGGAGGGGGCGCGGGGCGCGGGATACGCCTGCGTCCCCTGGACCAACTTGAAAGCACCCTCATCCCCGGCGTCCAGGGAGCAAATCCAACCTTCTTGCCCAACGGTCGGGAATTGGGCTTTACTCGCTTTGGCCAGACCCAGCTAGTGCAGCTGACCGGCGGCCAGGCAAAACTCATCTCGGACGTTCACGAAACGCCGTTTCAAGTGTGGGGCGATGATGGGGCCCTGGTTTACACGGGGGTCGACTACGGAATCTATCGTTTGCCCCCCGGCGGTGGTGACCCGGTTCAGGTGAGCTCACCTGACACGACTCGCAACGAACGACGGCAGCATCTCACCGATGTACTCCCAGGCGGGCGCTATGCTCTCGTATATGGCAACACGGGCGCCGGGGCCGTTGGGGCCCTCTACGCCCTGGACCTCGGCAATGGAGAGCGCCATTACCTTCTCGACGTGGAAGTCCGTGGCGCCTGGTACGTCGGGCACAATACCATGGTCTATGCTACACTGGACAATACCCTGTACGGAGTCGCGTTCGATCTCGCATCATTGCAGACATCGGGAGAATCGGTGAGGCTCGCGGGCCCGGTGGCGTCGATGCCTACGGCACTGGCTCGCCTCTCCGCGTCGCGCACCGGCTCGGTCATCTACCTGGAGCGCAACACCGCAGAACTGATGGCGGTCAGCCGGGATGGAGCCGCTCGCCGTCTGCTGGATGATGAAGCCGAGTACCACAACCCGCGAGTCAGTCCTGACGGCCGCCGCATCGCCATTGACATCAACGATCCCACTGGCCGGGACGTGTGGGTCCTGTCGTTGACCCAGGGAACGCTCACCCGGGTGACGTTCGACAACAACGGGCACGACGCCGTCTGGAGCGCTGACGGCCGGTCGCTGATATACGTGGCGACCCGAGACGGCGCCACCCGTCTCCTGCGGAGCGACCTCGACGGCACTCCTGGAACCGTCGTGGCTGCCGACCCACTGGCCGCTCCCGGTGGCTGGTTGGCTGACGGCACCCTCATCGGTACCCGTTCCTCGACCAATTCCGCCACCGGCTGGGACATCATGACGGTGGGAGGCGGCGGACTCGAATCCGTGATCGCGACCCCGTTCAGTGAAGCCTGGGTCCGACCGTCGCCCGACGGCAACTGGCTGGCCTACGCCTCCGATGAATCGCGCCGTTTCGAGGTGTACCTGCGCCGCGTGGATGGCGCCGGCGGCCGGTTACAGGTGTCGGTGGACGGCGGGTCCGAGCCCATGTGGAGCGCCGACGGCCGCACGCTGTACTATCGCCGCACCGATCTCGAGGCCACCAACCCCATGGCCGCCACACTCGACCTCGGTGGGGAGCCTGGCGTGGTGACGCGAGAGGCACTATTCGATTGGTCCGACTACGAAGGCGCGGAGCCACACGCCAACTACGATGTGATGCCCGGTGGCGACGAGTTCATCATGGTGCGGCGGACCCAGGCGGCCCATCTGATACTGATCCAGAACGTGCACATGCTGGTGCATCCGGAGGTGGAATGAGGAGGATTAGTGGCTGGTGGCTGGGGGCCCGGGGAGGTAAGTTAGCCGCGGTCCTCACACCGGGAGTAACCATGCGTATCGGATCGAGCATAACAGCCCTCACACTGATGCTGGCCGTGGGTTGTGGCGGCGCTGAATACGGGGGCATGTCGGAGGCGGACGAAGCGGCAGACATCGCAGCGGTAGAGGCCGTCGTCTCAGCTGAAATGGGCAGCCTGGTTGCCGGTGATGTCGCGGCCAATGTCGCCTTGCTGACCGACGATGCGGTGATCATGCCACCGAACGAACCTGCCCTCGCCGCTGCCGAGGCAGATGCCTTCTTTGCCGCATTCCTGGAAGCCTTTGCCGTAAGCGCCGGAGAGTATGTCAGCCACGACATCTCCATTCATGGAGATATCGCCATCGACATCTATCATGGCGAGTTGACCCTGACTCCGGCCGGGAGCGACGAGACTGTCATAGAGTCGCTGAAAGGCATTCACGTTCTGGAACGGCAGGCCGACGGGTCGTGGAAGATTTCCTATGACATCTGGAACAGCAACGACCCGGGACAGGGTATGTAACGGAAGATGGCCAGTGAGGGGGGTGGCTTATCGGCTGCCTCCCTCGATGTGCCGCTGCAACTGGGCTCGCAACCGATGGACCTTGGCGGCGACCTCGCGGCGATGCTCGAGGTCTGTAGCGATGTGCACCCAGGCCGTCCCGCCCCGGCCAATCTCGCGCTGGAGCTGGTAGCGGTCAGCCAGGGCTTCGCGCGGGGTCTCGGCGGCGCTGGGGTGACGGTCATGCGATCGAGTCTCGGTGTCAGGAGGATTCCTAAGGGTAACGTTTCGAGTCCGGCATCGCCTCATGGCCTGGAACGTCCAATATGGATCCGATCTCGCCGAATCGGCTGGCAGGCCTTATCTTAGCGCTCTGTGCCCCAATTCCCAGATCAGCCCATTGCGGTGACTCGGACGCTGAAGCGTCCGCTCGGCGCTGCGCGGATCGTCCTTCGGGACGGACAGGCAACGTCTTTCAAGGCGCCCCGGCACGCAGTGCCGCCGAGCCGGCGCTTCAGCGCCAGGGTATCGAACGATGGCTGAAAGTACCGAACGACTCTCCTCGGCCTTAGCCGACCGATACCACATCCTCAGCCGCCTCGGCGAGGGCGGCATGGCGACCGTATACCTGGCCGAAGACCTCAAGCACAAGCGCCAGGTCGCTGTCAAAGTGTTGCGGCCCGAGTTGGCCGCGGTCCTGGGCGCCGAGCGTTTCTTGCAGGAGATCACCACCACCGCCAGCCTACAACACCCGCACATCCTCCCGCTATTCGATTCGGGCGAGGCCGATTCGTTTCTCTATTACGTCATGCCCTACATCGAGGGTGAGACGCTCCGGGCCAAACTGGATCGTGAGACTCAACTGGGGATCGACGAGGCCGTCAAGATCACCACCGACGTGGCCGACGCGCTCGACTACGCGCACCGTCACGGAATCGTTCACCGGGACATCAAGCCCGAGAACATCCTGCTGCACGACGGCCGGCCCATGGTGGCCGACTTCGGCATTGCTCTGGCCCTGAGCGCCGCCGCAGGTGGGCGAATGACGGAAACCGGGCTCAGCCTCGGCACGCCGCACTACATGAGCCCCGAGCAGGCGACCGCGGAGAAGAACCTTTCCGCCAAGTCGGACGTCTACTCACTGGGCAGCGTTCTCTACGAGATGCTGACAGGCGATCCGCCACACACCGGCTCATCGGCCCAGCAGATCGTCATGAAAATCATCGCTGAAGAGGCCCAGCCGGTTGCCGAGCTTCGCAAATCGGTGCCGCCCAACGTGGCGGCGGCTGTGGCCAAGTCACTGGAGAAGCTCCCCGCCGATCGTTTCGACAGCGCCAGTGCCTTCGCCGAGGCACTGGGGGACCAACACTTCAGCACGCAGGCCCATGCTGCTGGTACCGCCGGGCGAGGTCTGTCGTCGTTGCTCGCGGCGTCTGTCCGAGCCGGGTTGCCTTGGGTCTTGGGCCTGATGGCGCTCAGCGGCGCTGTCGGATGGATGCTTCGGCCGAGTCCGACCGGTGCGGCGGCACCGGTCACGCGCTTTACGATTCCCGTGCCGGGCGGTCACAACATGGTGGGCTATCTCCCGAACCTGGCTAGATCGGAAGAGCACACGTCTGAACTCCAGTCACACTGATATATCTCGTATGCCGTCTTCTGCTTGAAAAAAAAAAAAAAAA
>CAJVYZ010000303.1 GCA_913009915.1 uncultured Gemmatimonadota bacterium
ACTGACGTTCCCCAGCCGGCTCACCGAGACTATCCGCACCACCTCGCCGATACGAAACGGGAGAATGTTGTTGGCCATGAAGCCCATGGCTATGGAATGCCACATCGTGAGCCATGGGAGGTTCTTGCCGTCGGGTTGTTTGAGCAGCAGGCGCCAGCGAAAGACCCTAAGAGGGAACAACGTCGTGGCGATGGCCACAGCCCCGATGATTGGCCACAGGCGAGCGGTCCGGACGTGGTGCAGGAACGCCTCGAACTCCACATCCCTGAGAGCCCAGGCCAACAGGGCCACCGAGACACCGATGGCCATGACTGTCAGCCACACGGAAGGTTTTCGGGAGGCAACGGCTCCGGCGGTATCGGGTTGGGTCATCGGTGTCGTTGGGTCAGGGACAAGAAGATCAGCCTACCACGGGCTCGTCGGCAAGCGGCAAGAGATCCAGCAGTTCTTCCAGCAGCGGCCGGAGCCCCATGAAGATTCCTGGACGGTCGAGGCATTCACTGATTTCCCGTCCCAGGTGCTTTGCCCGTTCCTGGGCAGCAGCGCCGCGGAACAGCAGCGTGTCGATATCGACCACCGGTTCCTCGGCCACCAGCTGAGCCTCTGGTTGGGACTGGGCGGCAAGCGACGGTTCCGCCGTCGTGTCCGCCATGCGGAGCTGATGGTATGTGGCGAAGCTCGCTGCCAGCCCAACCTCCTCGGAGGTTACGGCTGCGGGGGTGGTGGGGACGCCGGACTGTGGCGCCTGCACGGCGGCGTCCTCGCTGGGTGCCAGATCAGCGATGGACACCACGGGTTCTGCGGCCTCGGGGACGGTGGGGGATGCTGCTGCCTCGACTCCCCCACCCGGTGCTCCTAGGCCGGCCGCCAAGGCCTCCAGCTCGGCGACCGCAGCTCCATGGCGGCTTTCGTCGGACAACGTCTTGAGCGTTTGACCGGATTCTCGTAACGATTGCCCAAAGGAGGCCAGCCCCTCGCTTTTGTCAGCGGCCCGGAGTGTTGCCTTGGCGGCGTCGGCGAACGCGTCGAAGGCGGAGCCCAGAAGCCGACCGATCCTGGCGTCCAGCCCTCGCAGTGTGTCGATGACCGCCAACAACCGCAGTTGACGCTCGACCAGTGAGCCGGCTGACAGCAGGGTGTCGGCTAGCCGTACGAGGTGCTCGCCCTGGCTCACGATCTCGACGGCGCCGAGTTGCGCCGGCTTGGGTGGTGCCTTGCCTGGGGTAACAATTGAGTCCTCTCCGGCGGGTGCCAGGGCGTCGATCGATACCACGTCGTCCTCCAACCCGAAGGCACCGATCAGGACCTGGCTGAATCGCTTGGCCTCGTCCGATT
Source organism: uncultured Gemmatimonadota bacterium (assembly GCA_913009915.1). Classification (GTDB taxonomy): domain Bacteria; phylum Gemmatimonadota; class Gemmatimonadetes; order Gemmatimonadales; family GWC2-71-9; genus N074bin45. The sequence goes on from CAJVYZ010000303.1 coordinate 1,336, forward strand.
CCGGATCGGGGCGGCCCTGATGCGCCACGTCGCGTGAGGCTCTGGTCATCGCCTCGGCTCCGAGGCGGAACACGCTTACGATGTCCGGCGGACTGGCATGCATTCTGGTAAGGTTGGCGGCGGCCATCTCCAACCCTTCCAGCATTTCCGGAAGCGGCGAGAGATCGGTGAGTTCTGCCAGTCCCCGCAGTGATTGCATGCGGCGGACCGCGTGGTGAATCGGGTCGGCATCGGCCGGATCGGCTGCCAGGGCTCGCCCGGCGCGCTCGAGGGCCGAGGCGATGAGTGCCCCTTCCCGGGCGACGAAGGCCCGGACGCCGGTATTCAATCCTCCGGGTTCAGCGTCCGTGGACCGGCGGTGGGTGGCTGGACCGGGCTGCCCGGCCACCTGCTCCAGGTCGCGGGCGAGCCGGGCGGCCTTCTGGGTTTCGGCCTGGCTCCAGGTGGCAGCCTTGCGCAGGAGTTCCTTGAGCGTCTCGATTCCCTGGGCGGCGATCTCCCGCGCAGCGGCGTCCCACGCCAGGCTGTCGTCCCGGTAGGCCCGGGCGATGGCTTCGAGGCCCCCGGCGGCGCCGGCGAAATCCGCCTGGTTGGCCATCAGCGCCGATCCCCTGAGTGCCCGGGCGAAGCGGACGAATTCGTCCCGCTTGGGACCATCCTCCTGGTCGACGATGGTTGCCAGACGTTCGAGGTATTCCCCCGCCTCGAGCGCGAAGAAATCCATGGACCCGAGTGAGCTGTTCATGCCGGTCCTCGGTTGATCGTGGTAGTCAATAATAATGACACCGTGACAGGGTGGCTGGATTCCCCGGCCTGGCTGCCTCGGTTCAGGTAGTCTTGACCAGGGCCACCATTTCTGCAACGGCCGCGCCAATGCCGATCATGATGGCCCGGCTGACGATGCTGTGGCCGATGTTGAATTCCTCGATGGCCTCGATCCGGGCGACGGGCCCGACGTTCTGGTAGGTCAAGCCGTGGCCGGCGTGAACCGCCAGGCCGAGTTGGCGTGCATGCGCGGCGGCGTCCCGCAGGGCTTGCAGGGTCCCCGGATCGTGGCGCCACGCCAAGGCATAGTGCCCGGTGTGGAGTTCCACCGCCGGGATGGCCAGCTCCCGGGCGGCGTCGATGGCACCCGGGTCGGGGTCGATGAAGGCACTGACCCGAATACCCGCTTCGGCCAGGCGTGTCACCACGCCGCGGACCCGCTCGGGGTCGGCGGTGAGGTCGAGGCCGCCTTCGGTGGTGATTTCCTGCCGCCGTTCAGGTACCAGAGTGGCTTGGTACGGGCGAACCCGGCAGGCCAGGTCGATGATGTCTGGTGCCAGGGCCAATTCCAGGTTCAGCACGGTTGAGATGCGGGCGGCCATGGCGTCGACATCCGCATCCTGGATGTGCCGGCGGTCTTCCCGCAAGTGGATGGTGATTCCGTCGGCGCCGGCCGCCTCGGCGAGTACGGCTGCTTCCACGGGATCGGGTTCGTCGGTCCTGCGCGCCTGGCGCACGGTGGCCACGTGGTCCACGTTGATATAGAGTCGTGTGTTGGTCATTGCTCGTCTCGTCGCCGTCCTATTAAGATTCCTCGCGACTGACCTTCACTTGTGAGGAGCTTGTGAACAAGACCTGGATGGTGGGGACGCTGCTGCTGGCCGCCTGTGGCGGACAGACATCGACCCTGGCGCCTAGTCCCGGGCCTGAGTACGCGCTCCAGGAGTTCATGGCCGCGGTAGCCGACAGCAACCTCCCCAAGATGGCCGAGTATTGGGGGACCGCCAAGGGGGCTGCGGCCGAGATCGGGAAGCCGACGGACTACCCAAAGCGCATCGAGGTCATGCAGCTCTGGCTGCGGGGGTACAGCTACCGCATCCTGGCCAGTACGCCGACCGACGCCGGACTCACCGCGCAAGAAATGGAAGTGGAAATGGCGCGGGGTAACTGTCGCAGGCAGGTGCCATTCCTGGTGGTGAAGACGGGAAGTGACCGCTGGGTCATCCAGAGCATCGACCTCAATGCGGTCGGCAGCCCCATGGCGCCATGCGTTGATGGCAGTGGCACGGCGCCGGGAGGGTAGGGAACCTCTGCGGGCCGATCGCCGTTGCTCATTCAGTCAGTTCGATGAGAATGCCGGCTGTTGCATCGGGGTGAATGAAGGCAACGCGTTTGCCCCCTTGGCCTATCCGGGGTTGTTCGTCGATCAGGCGGTAACCTCGCGCGCGGCAGGTGCGGAGTGCCGCTTCCAGGTCCGGGACGCGGTAGGCAATATGATGAATGCCTGGGCCGCGCCTGGCGAGAAACTTGGCGATGGGGCCGTCGGCATCCAGGGGCTCCAGCAGTTCAACCTCGGACTCGCCGAGGGAGAGGGACACGATACGGGCGGCATCGACCGTCTCGGGTTCTCCCGGGGACAGGCCCAGCACGTCCCGATAGAACGCCAGAGCCGATTCGATGCTGGGTACAGCCAGCCCGACGTGAGCGATGACGGGGGCGGTCGACATGATGGTACCCTTTATGATTGAAAGGCAATTCTGGGTGGGACAGTACCACCCCTAACCGAATACACCGGCCGATCACCCGGAACATTCCGCCGGCCGCTTGGGAGATGATAATCATGGACGCAACAAACGGCACCATCACGCAGGTCACCGACGGCTCGTTCGCCGCGGAAGTCGCCCAGGGCTTGGTACTGGTAGATTTCTGGGCCACGTGGTGCGGCCCCTGCCAGATCGTGGCGCCGATCCTCGAAGATTTGGCCGGTGAGTACGCCGGCAAGATCAAGGTCGCCAAGCTGGATGTGGATTCCAATCCGCAGACGGCTCAGAAATTCAATGTGCGGTCTATTCCCAGCATCCTGTTCTTCAAGGATGGCGAACATGTGGACACCGTCATCGGCGCAGTGCCGAAGGACATGATTCAAGAGAAGATCGACGCCCATATCGCCTGACCACTAGCGGGGCCGCTTCGGCGGCCTCTTCGCTTTTCCCCTCCGGCTTCCCCCCGGTAGATCGGAAGAGCGTCGTGTAGGGAAAGAGTGTAGATCTCGGTGGTCGCCGTATCATTAAAAAAAAAACAAAGAATCAGTTCCAACTAGCTCAAAAATGTGTGATGATGTCTGCTACCATCGCACAGACAAATCCGCTACCATATCACTGTCAGTTTTGACGCCATACAT
>CAJVYZ010000304.1 GCA_913009915.1 uncultured Gemmatimonadota bacterium
GATTATGTGATAATCTGTTAGTATGTCATATGTTTTTTGCTTATGATTTACTCTGTGTGTTTTTTTTTTTTTTTCAAGCAGAAGACGGCATACGAGATATATCAGTGTGACTGGAGTTCAGACGTGTGCTCTTCCGATCTCATCGCCGTGCCGACCGGCATCATCACAGTGGAGTTGGGCCGCGTCACGCAGCGGCAGGTGGTGACACGGTCCTGCACGCTGTGCGGTTGGCAGGAGCACGACAAGGATGCCCGTTACTGCAAGCGGTGTGGCACGGGGTTGGCGGGGAGCGAGACGCCGTGAGGTTCAGGCGGTCAGCGGTATGGTCGCTTTAGCGACATCAGCCGAGTCTCGGCTTAAGCCGAGGACTGGGACCCAATCGCCCCTTGCCCCGCCGCCCGAAACGCCCGTTTCACTCCGCCGGGCCCCAGCTTCACTCCACCGTAGATTCGCGACACGATCAGCATCCCTTCGAGATCGTCGCGGCGCAGCAGCGCCAGCAGCGCCATGCCGGGTCGGCCCACCTCGCCATCGTCGCGCGCCTGTTCCACCAGCCGTCCCTCTCCGTCATAAAAGCGGCAGGCCCACACATGATGGTTGGCCTTGCGGAGTTTCTTCCGTCTGGCCGCGACCACTCCTTTGATCTCATCCAGCGAGGCGGCGGGCAGCACCTGCGCCAGGAACCGCGAGCGTTGCTCCGTAACTTGATACTCGGCGGGCTTGGTGATTGCAGGCATACAAGAGAATGTATCCGGTCAGACGGTCAGAGCCACCAGCCACTAGCCACCAGCCACCAGCCACCTCCTCGCAACCATCCCCCACGTCCAACCGTATAGTGGAGAGACGCTCTCTTACCCGACGGTGAACTAATGGCCCAACTCGTCCGAGACCTCAGGATCGCCCTCAACGCCCTGGGGCGCAGGCCCCAGTACGCGCTCCTGGTAATCGGCACTTTGGCGCTGGGGATCGGCGCCGCCACGGCCATCTTCAGCGTGGTCAACGCCGTGCTCCTGTCCGGCCTGTCCCACGCCGACTCGGACCGGCTGGTCATGTTCCGGCTCAACGCCGGGGACGTGCAGGGCTTCCCCGCCGCGTCGACCGGCGAACTGGCGCTGTTCCAGGATGAGAGCAAGACGCTCTCCCAGGTGGCCGGTACCGGCTTCTCCTTCACCCAATACGCCGTCATCGAGGGCGAGGCCGTCCCGCTCGAGACCACGTTCGTCTCGGCCAGCATGTTCCCTATGCTCGGCGTCCAGCCGCTGCTGGGCCGCCTGTTCACCGAGGCGGACGAGAGCGTTCCCTTCGGCCAGAGCGGCACCACTGTCATCAGCTACGAAATGTGGCAGCGGCACTTCGGGGGCCGGCCCGACGTCATCGGCAAGACCCTCCGGGGTGAGGGAGGTCCCAGCGCACCCGCTCCCGAGATCATCGGCGTGTTGCCCCGGGGCTTCCGACTCGAGCTGGGTCCGCTGTCCCGTATGGATGGCACTATCGACTCCTGGGTGGCCAATCGGATACCGCCTCAATGGTCGAACCGGTTCATCCGTGTCATCGGACGCCTGGCCCCCGGTGTCTCGCTGAAAGAAGCCCAGCTCGAGATGAACGTGATGATGGCCCGGGTCATCCAGGACCACCCCGAGGCCGACGCCGACGGGCCCAACCCGCGTTTCGAGTTGGTGCCACTGCATGCCGACATCGTGCGCGAGGTGCGCCCCGCCATTCTCATTCTGTTCGCCGCGGTGGGTATGGTGTTTCTGGTGGCGTGCGGCAACGCCGCCAGCGTGTTGCTGGCTCGGAATTCCATGCGCCAGGGGGAACTGGCGGTGCACAATGCTCTGGGAGCAGGCCGCTGGCAGATCGTCCAGCTGGTGCTGACTGAATCGATGGTCCTGGCGGTGGTTGCCGGGTTTCTCGGTGCCGGGATCGCCTATGTGGGCATCAAGGGGCTGCTGCTCATCGATCCGGGGACCATCCCGCTGGTGGAGGGCGTGACCCTCGATCCGACCGTGTTGCTGTTCGCCGTGGGGTTGTCGATGGTGGCCACCTTCCTGTTCGGTTTGATGCCGGCGTTGCAGGCGGCGTCGACGGAGACCATGAACGACAGCCTGCGACACGGTGCCCGGATCAGCGGCGCCCTCAGTAAGCGTGCCCGGCAGGCGCTGGTGGTGTTCCAGGTGGCCTTCTCCATCGTGTTGCTGACAGCCACCGGGCTGCTGGTGCGCACTTTCGTCAACCTGCAGGCCACGGATTTGGGATACCAGGCGGAGAATGTGCTCACCTTCCGTGCCCGGATCGACAACGCCCGCTTCGACAACATGAAGGTGCGCTTCAACGTCTATCGTCAGCTCACACGACGGCTCGAAAAGATTCCCGGCGTTAGCGCAGCCGGTGGCGTCAGTGTCGTGCCGCTCGATGGCCAGAACAACCTGCTCAGCTTCAAAGCCGACGGCCAGGTGAGCGAGCAAACCGCCGATTTTCGCTGGGTGCTCCCAGGCTATTTCGCCACCATGCGCGTCCCGGTTACGGCGGGCCGTGACTTCACTGACGGGGACAACGAGGAGCCGCAGCCGGTGCTGGTGATCGACCAGATGCTGGCCGAGCGCACCTGGCCCGGTGAGGACCCGCTGGGCAAGTGGCTGGAATGGAGCTTCAACAACCAGCCGCGCCGGGCCCAGGTGGTGGGCGTGGTGGGGCATTCCCGGATCCTGACGGTGGACGATGCCGGGCGGCCGCAGATCTACTTGCCGTACACCGACGTGGGGTTCGGCAACTTCAGCATGGTGGTTCGTACCGAGCGCCACCTGGCCGATGTCCTGCCGGCGCTGCGGCTGGCGGCCAAGGAGGTCGGCACCGGGCGGGTGATCGACGTGGTGCGCCCGATGGACGATTACGTGGCTGCATCCATGGACTCCTATCGCTTTGCGCTGTTGTTGATGGGCGCGTTGGGCGTGGTGGCCATCGTGCTCACGGTGGTGGGCGTGTACGGCACCGTCTCCTACCTGGTAGCGCTCCGCACTCGAGAGATGGGCATCCGCGTCGCCCTGGGCGCCCAAGCCGGGGAAGTGGTCATGCTGAACCTCAAGGAAGGACTGGCACTGACCGTGGCCGGCGTGTTGGCGGGAGCCGTGGTGATGCTGGGAACCGGCCGCTTCATGGCGGCCATCCTCTACGACGTGGCGCCGACCGATCCCACGACCTTTGCCACCGTGGGAGTGGCCGTGGTTGGGCTGGGCATGCTGGCGTCGTTCGTCCCCGCGCGGAGGGCGTCGAATGTGGATCCGTTGCAGGCGTTGCGGGAAGAATGACGACAGCGGGGGCGACGACAGCGGGGGCGGCGGGGGCAGCGAGAGCAGCGGGGGCAGTTAACAGCGAGGGACCGTCGCTTTAGCGACATCAGCCGAGCCTCGGCTTTAGCCGAGGGACTCCGATGGCAGATAGTCAGGAAGCCCCGACCGTTGAGCGACGATCGGGGCTTCGTACTTGCTGTCGGGCGAGGGTCGTGGTTCTCAGTCGGATTCCCACGGCACCGGCGTGCCTTCGACTCGCCGCAGTGTGAACATGGTTCCACTCATGAAGATGTCCCCCGTGTAGGCCAAATGCAGGGTGTCCCCTCCCGCGATGTGCACCGTGGCGGTGACCAGGTCGTCGGGAAAACCAGCCATGTAGTTCGGGTCTTTGGACACGTAGGCCCTGAGGGTGAGTTGATCGCCGGCCACATCATAGCGGCCTGAATTGGCGATGAACGTCCCGTAGGCGCTGAGACGGTCGTCGTCTGTCGGCTCCGTCCCAGTATATTGTGCCCGCTCGTCCGCGCCCGGGACGAACATGACGCTGTAGTGGTGCCGGTGAAGAGGTACAACCCGGGCTGCGCCTCGATTTCATTACCCGACGAATCGGTGATGCTGGTAACGAGCCAGGCCCCTTGAAGGTCAACATCCTGAGCCGATGCGGTCCGCCACACGGCGGATGCCACGGTCAGGATGGCGAGTAGCGAAAGGATACGACGCATGGGGATCTCCTTGGTTTATGCGAAGGCAGCTAACCTGGGGCCCGGGGCCAGGGCGCGCAAGGGTGACAGCGAGGGCAGCGGGGGCAGCGGGGGCAGCGAGGGCAGCGAGGGCAGTGGGCAGTGCTAGGAAACGCTAGTCGCTTTAGCGACAGTAGCCGAGTCTCGACTTTAGTCGAGGACAGACTGGGCGCATGGCAACGAGGGCAGGAAAAGCACCGTCGCTGGCTACCGCCTTACCGCCTCTACCGCCCTACCGCCAGCATACCCTAGCCTAGGGCCCTCGCAGGCCGTATCCTATGGGCAGGCAGATCGGAAGAGCGTCGTGTAGGGAAAGAGTGTAGATCTCGGTGGTCGCCGTATCATTAAAAAAAAAAACTTACATTTACACGCCCCTACCTTCCCCCTCCATTTCTACCCCTCTTCTTCCCGTCCCCTCTTCTCTCTCACCGTCTTCTCCCTCACCTTCATCACACCCC
>CAJVYZ010000305.1 GCA_913009915.1 uncultured Gemmatimonadota bacterium
CAACGTGCCTACCATGGTCAATCACATGGTGAACCACCCGCACGCGTCGGAGGCCGACCTCTCCTCGATCAGATTGGCCACCTCGGCGGGAGAGGCGCTACCGGTGGAACTCCATCGTCGCTGGCACGACCTGTTCGGCGTGGAACTGCTGGACGGGCTCGGCACCGCCGAGATGTGGCACATCTTCCTGTCCAACCGCCCAGGTGCGGTCAAGCCGGGCACCCTCGGCACCGTGGTGCCGGGGTTCGAAATCCAGCTGTGCGATGACGCCGGCCGTGAAGTGCCCACCGGCCAAGTGGGCTATCTGCGAGTCCGCGGAAACTCGCGAGCCCTGTGTTATTGGCACAACCGCGAGAAGAGCCTGCAAGCCTTTCGCGGCGAGTGGTACCTCTCGGAAGACATGCTGAGCCGCGACGCCGACGGCTACTTCACCTACGCCGGGCGGGCCGACGACATGCTGAAGGTGGGCGGCAAGTGGCTGTCGCCGCAGGAAGTGGAGAACTGCCTGTTGCAGCACGAGGCGGTCGGCGAAGTCGCCGTCGTGGGCGTGGCCGACGAGGACGGCTTGGTCAAGCCGCACGCTTACGTGGTGCTGACACCAAAGGCCACGGCCGCGGCCGAAGAACTCCAGGCGTTCGTGCGGCAGCAGTTGGAGCCATACAAGTATCCCCGAGAAGTCATGTTTCTCGACTCCATGCCGCGCACGCACCTCGGCAAGATCGACCGGGGCAAACTGAAGCGGCTGACAGCTGACAGCTGACGGCCGACAGCTCAATACATCGCCACCTTGGTGATCCGACCGCCGGGCCCCACCAACCACCCGGCAGTCGGCGTGGCGAACCCCACCGCCCAGTAGCTGAGGGTATCCAACGACATCCAGGTTAGGCCACCGTCCACCGAGTAGTCGGCCCCGGCAGGCCCGACACCGACAACCCATGGGGCGTCCACCCCCGGCACATATAGCCCACCATAGAACGCGCCGGCGATGGTCGGCCGGCCCGCCAGGGTCCAGGTCTTACCGCCGTCAGCCGTCAGCGCCACGTTGTCGGTCCGGCCTTCGGGGTCACCGATGTTTCCGCCCAGGATGATGCCGTGCTTCGCGTCCCGGAAGCTCACCGCGGTGAGGCCCGCGGCTGCGCCCCCGGCGATCGGTGTGGCGGCCGACGTCCAGGTATGTCCGAAATCTTCGGTCATCAGCACCCGGGCCGTGTCGGCTGCTCCGGTGGCGATCCAGCCGAGTCCATCGGGGCCGGTGACCAGGCACAAGCCGCTGGCGGCGAAGCCGCCTTCGCCCTGCTGGGCCGGCGGTAAACGATCCTGCGGGACCGGCGTCCAGGTGGCGCCGCCGTCGGCGGTGGTAATGATCGACAAACGGCCATCGACCACGTCGCCGTAGGCCGCGCCGCGATCGGCATCCCAGAAATCCAGGCAATCGTAGAAACCGTCAGGGTCAGGATTGACCCACTGCAGCACCCATGTGGTACCGGCGTCGGTCGTCTGATAGATGCGGGACATGTCTCCCGGCCCAGCGCCCAGGAGATACGCGGTGTGATCGTCCACCGCGTGTACGTCGCGGAACTGAAGCGTATCGGCGTCCGGTACGACGCCGGCTTGCCAGGTGACACCACCGTCGGTTGTGAAGGCGTAGGTTCCGCCGTGCCCGCTCACCCACACAACCGATTCGCTCGCCGGACTGACCGCTTGCAGCAACTGGGTGGTGCCGCTCACCTGCGCCGTGATGGTGGGCGAAGCCTCGGGCGGAGGAGGAGGACCGCCGGCACAGGCCATCACCGTTGCGCCGGCAACCAGCAAGGCCGCACTGCACCTGGAAAACCGCATGGTAACTCCGATGGCCGTGGGAGAGGACTGAAAGCCTACAGCGCGAGCACGGCCAAAACTAGCGCCAGGATGATGGCTATGAGAAGGAGGCGCTGCCACATGGGCAGGCGTCGGATAAACCCTCGCCGGACCGAGCGGGCCCGCTCCGCGCCCAGAGGTGTGAGCGAATAACGGCGTCCCTCGCCACCTACCGTTCGGAGCAGTCGCCCCCCGGCGGTGGCCGCCTCGATGACCCGGTCCAGCCGGGTGATCTCGCCACCGAGGAACACGTCGTGGAACAGGGGTTCGAGTTCCACCACCATGCCGGGGTCCACGGGGCGGCCCTGGGCTTTCAGGGTATCGGCCACGTAGGCGAGGAGGTCGTCGGGGTGGCGAATGTCACTGGTTCGCATGGCTGTCCTCGCCAAATGTTCGGTACCGTGCCTTGGGGGTCTACGAGAACATCGGGAAGTGGGATTCACTGAGGCAGGACTACAGGGGGGGTGTGTCCGCCCGGGCGCCGTTCTCGGCGCGCTGTGTGGGCTGCTACGGTCTCGTAGTAGGTACCTTCGGTGGAGTGGCCAGCGCATGCCCTATCGGCGGCGCCCGCCAGGGCGAGAGTGTTGCCCTTCCTGGCGGAACGCGGAACGGGCGGGTTGCTACTCCTTGGAACTACAGCAGGACTCGAGGTATAGCAAGATTCGAGTGGCCTCCCTTGAGCTGGCAGGGGTCACGTTCATCCGTTCCATGTTGCGCTCCATGCGCATGAACACGACCGGCCAGTCCTCCGGAGAGTGGACTGACGGGTCCGGCAGGGCGTGACACCGGCTGCAGATTTCGGCGAACTCGCGCCGCCCCTGCCCCGCAGGTAGCGAAGCGCCGCTCACCCGTAGTGAATTGTCGATGATGTAGTTGAGTAGCGCGATCCGCTCCCCCACATCGGGTACCGCTACCGCCAGGGAGTCTGGCAGCCGCTCCATCCTGAGCCACATCCGGCGTGCCACGCTGGGCCAATCTCCCGCGCTGTGCATCGACGGTGTCGGAATCCCGTGGCATTGCCCGCAATACTTCACCAGGAGTTTGGCTTCGGTCGAAGAGGGATCAGGCAGGTCGACCGCATCGATGTCGTCCGGTGGCAACGCAATCTTCGTCGCCGCCAACAGCAGCTGCTCCTGGGAGACACTCATGACGGGGGGAGCCGCTTGCCCCGGAGACTCCTGGGGTACCGGCGGCGCTTCCCCGCATCCTACCAGCCCCACGGTCGCCAGGACCGTGGCATGGTACAGCCTTCGCATTGTCGACATTTGCTGTTCCGCCCAGCCCTCGCAGGCCCAGTGCCCAGTGATGGCGGCGGCCCCTTTCCATTAGACATATGTGGCCACGGGTCTGAACGGAGGCTGAAACCTCGATGAAGGTTTCCTCAGCGGAGTTGGCAGCGAGGGCAGGTGACAGCGAGGGCGGTGGGGGCTGATTGGATCCACCGCTGGGGACTATCGGCCTTTCGGCCAGGTCCGCATATTGGCCTGCATGCCAGACCCGCTCGAGGGACTGCGGACCGCCCTGGCGGACCGCTATCAGATTGAGGAGGAACTCGGTCAGGGTGGCATGGCAACCGTGTATCTGGCGCGTGACCTCAAACATGACCGTCAGGTAGCGGTCAAGGTATTGCGCCCGGAACTCTCGGCCGTCCTTGGGGCCGAACGATTCCTCAACGAGATTCGGGTCACGGCCAATCTGCAGCACCCACATATTCTGCCGTTGCACGACTCCGGTGAAGCCGCCGGATTGGTGTATTACGTCATGCCGTACGTGGAGGGCGAGTCGTTGCGCGACAAGCTCGATCGCGAGAAGCAGCTCTCCATCGAGGAAACCATCGAACTCGCGGCTCAGGTGGCCGGCGCCCTAGGCTATGCCCACCGCCGCAAGGTGATTCACCGGGACATCAAGCCGGCCAACATCCTGCTCCACGACGGGAACGCTGTGGTAGCCGACTTTGGCATCGCCTTGGCGGTGAGCCAGGCCGGGGGCACGCGAATCACCGAGACCGGACTGTCATTGGGCACCCCACACTACATGAGCCCGGAGCAGGCCACGGCCGACCGGGAGCTCACCCCGGCGAGTGACGTCTACTCGCTGGCCTGCATGACGTATGAGATGTTGGTGGGCGACCCGCCGCATACAGGAAGCACGGCCCAGGCGATCATCGCCAAGGTCATCACCGAGACTCCGGCTCGGGTGACGTTGCACCGACCCAAGGTGCCGCTCCACGTCGAAGCCACGATCATGAAGGGGTTGGAGAAGCTCCCGGCGGATCGATTTACCGGTGCCCAGGATTTTGCGGATGCACTCCGAGATCCACGGAAGGCTCCGATCACCCTCGAAGTGGCCGGGCCAAGTGCTCCGGGAACATCCAGTTCGCGGCCGTTCCCCAAGTTTCTGAAGGGAGCGCTGGCCGTGACGCTACTCGGCGCAGCCGCGGTCGTGGGATGGATATTCCGCGGTCCCGACGGCATGGCAAGTCGGCAGAGATCGGAAGAGCACACGTCTGAACTCCAGTCACACTGATATATCTCGTATGCCGTCTTCTGCTTGAAAAAAAAAAAAATGAGAAAGACGCGCAACAGACGCGCTGTTAGCAGTACTCGCGTGTGCTC
>CAJVYZ010000306.1 GCA_913009915.1 uncultured Gemmatimonadota bacterium
CAATACATACATAATGCAGATAAAAACTATAAATGTCTATGTCATTATAGTTTTTTTTTTTTTTTTTCAAGCAGAAGACGGCATACGAGATATATCAGTGTGACTGGAGTTCAGACGTGTGCTCTTCCGATCTGAACGTGCCGTCGGAATGGAGCTGGACCCGGACCAGGTCGTTCTCCATCCAGTCGATCCCGGCACGGATCGATCCCTGCTCCCCAGCCGCCGCGCCCGGTCCCTCCGTGCCGGACGAAGCTCGAAGACGGTAGCTGACGTGGCCCACGGGTGGGAGGCCGGACACCAGGATGTGCATCTGGTAGTACCTGTCCGCTGCCCCGCTCTCGACATCGGCCATGACGCGGTCCCCCAGCGACTCGACAGCGTGTTCGAACGCGTCGAGTTGGCGATCTGCCAGCCACTCGGTATGGAAGTCGGTGCCCCAGAACCGTGCCACCCGGTCGTACCTAACCAGGGCGAACGGCACCGTGTGCCCGTCCCCATCGACCAACTCCCATCTTTCCCGCGGTTCTGACGAATCGCGCAACACGACGAGCCGCTCGAGCACTTCGGTCCGGCGGAACGGCAGCGGGTTGAACACGGTCAGAATCGACTCGGCATCTCCATCGGGCTCGGGAGCCACACCCGGAGCCAGCGCCCGGAGGTGATCGCGCACCAGCTGATCGCCGGTGTGCAGCACTCCGTCGAACCGGGTCATCATGGCCCGGTGCACGGCATCTACGCTGCAGCCGCAAATGGAGTCGTGTGGATGGTTTTGGAGCAACGACTTCCAGGCGTTGTCGATGAGCCGGCCGGGATACGGTCTGGCACCGAGGAACTGGGTATAGGCCGCCAACGGCTCGACCACCCCGATGAGCAGCGACTGGGCGGCGTCGTTGGCCTGTTTGAGATACATCCTGGCCGACCACACCCCGGGAAGGATCAACTGCCGCTTGCCGCCGAGAAATTCACCGCGGTAATGCCGGCGAGCGTAACCCCCGGCTTTGACGGCATCCAGATATTCCCCGAGGCTGGCATGAAGGAATTCCGTGTTGGGAAACGCCTGCCGCAGAGCTGCCATCACCTCACCCATGCTTTGCTGCGGCGGGTCGTGGTCGCACCCGTTGCTCAGGAGGCAGATGTCCCCCTGGGCCAGGGGGCGCATGCGCTCGAACAGTGCGCCAACCCGGGCCACCGCCCTCGCCGGGTCGATGGCGCGCTCCGCTCGCGCCTCGGACATGGCCTCGAATCCGAGCCCGGCGGCGGCACAGTAGCCGTCGCACTGATTGACGGCCGTTACGGTGCTGCCGTCGGGCGCCTGCCACAGGAACTCCCAGCCGAGTTCGTCGAGTTCGTCGCCGGTGCCGCGGGTGAAGACGAAGGTGTCGATGCCGGCGAGCCTCAGGATTTGAGGCATCTGGGCGATGTGGCCGAACGAGTCGGGGAGGTAGCCGACCTTCTGGAGTGGCCCGACCTGACGGGCGACTCGGTCCCCGACGACGAGGTTCCGCACCAGGGCCTCGCCACAAACGAGGAACTCGTCCGGGAGGACGTACCACGGACCGACGGCCAGCGCGCCCGCCTGCACCAAGCGGGACACCCGAGGCCGGTCCTCGGGATGGATCTCGAAGTAGTCCTCGAGCAGAACACTCTGCCCGTCGAGGAGGAAGTGGTGAAAGTCGGCATCGTGTTCCAACGCGTCGAGCGCGCGGCGGACGACATCGACCAGGCGCACGCGAAACCGGTGAAACGGGAGGTACCATTCCCGGTCCCAGTGGGTGTGGGATACGACGTAGGCCCGGCGGGGCCAGGATGCAGGTGGTTCCGTCATGGAGATTCCGGTGACCGGCCCCGCTGGACGGCCGGATGCCGCGGAGCGACGCTACTCGACGGGCTCGAGATCGTCGAGGGCAGCGAGGTACTTGCCGGCGTGGGGACCGGCTGGATGGTGCAGCCAGATCCGGTCACTGTCACCCTGCCGGTCGAAGTCGCCGTAGTAGACCTGGTCGAGTGCCACCCACTCGGGGGCATCCTGATCCCTCCGGCGGAGTCGGAACTTGGCCATGGGTATCAGTCCTCTACTGGAGGCTCGAGCACGCGCGCCACCACCACGGTGACGTTGTCGGATCCTCCGCCATCGAGCGCCATCTGCACCAACCGGTTGCAGATGGCTTCGGCGCTGTCGGGCGAACCGAGTTGTTCCCGCAACTCGACGTTGGATACGTGTTTGGTCAGGCCGTCGGTCGAGAGGAGCAGCATGTCGCCGGTGTGCAGATCGAGGGTGTACACCTCGGGGGACGCCGTGCCGCCGATGGCGCTCGAGAGGATATGGCTGAAAGGCGAATGTTCGGCGGTCACCTGGGACATAACACCCTGATCCACCAGGTCTTGGGCGATGGTTTGATCGCGGGTGATCTGGCTCAACTCGCCGTCGCGGAACAAGTAACAGCGGCTGTCTCCCACCTGGACCACGTAGGCGCGGCGATTGACGACCTTGACCAGTGTCAGGGTGGTGGCCATCCCCGTCCGATCGGGATGCTCCTCACCCTCCTGCTGGACGTCCTCGTGGGTGCGCATGACCGCCGTGCGCAGCTCCTCGATGAAGCGCTCTTCGGCGGCCTCGTCGACGGTGTAGTAGCAGCGCATTGCCTGGGTGACATAGCGGACCACGTTCTCGAGCGCGGTTTCGCTCGCCTTCTCCCCCGCCTGCAAGCCACCGACCCCATCGGCCACTATGAGCAGCGCGGCGCGACCTGGCCCGGTGAGGTGGCCCAATTTGGTGTCCGGCAGGCTGGTCTGCTCGATCTCGACGAGCTTCATGAGTGAAGCGATGAGGAACTGGTCCTCGTTGATGGTGCGAACCTTACCTACGTGGGTGGCCCCATGGGCGTCCAGCCCTCCACTCCTGAGCGGCATCCAGTACTCCTCAACGGTTCGGGTCTACCGAAGAATGCAGGCCCCCTACCCGGGAGGCAAGGCCGGCTGATCGCTAGAGATAGGGGGAGAACAGCCGGGCGACTCCATCGCGTAGCCGCACCGGCAGGGGCCGCCCGTTGACCTGGGCCAGAGTCACCGGCCGGGCCGTCTTCCGCTTGGCGGCGATGAGCGGCTCCACGGCCCTGGCGAGCCGGGGGTCATAGCACTCGACGTTGAATTCGAAATTCAAGCGCAGGCTGCGGGCGTCCCAGTTGGAGGAACCGAACATGACCCAGTGCCGGTCCACCACGAAGAGCTTGGTGTGGTCGAACGGCGGCTGGGTGAGCCGGATATCCACCCCCCTGATCAGCAGCTGCCACAGGCCGGCGGTACTGGCCCACTGGGCGAAGCGAAGGTTGTTCTTCTCGGGGATCAGCACCTCCACGTGTACCCCACGCATTGCCGCGGTGTTGAGCGCCGTGATCAGTGTCTGATCGGGTATGAAATAGGGGGTTACGATCTCGATGTGCTCTCGCGCCTGGGCGATGGCCCCGAGAAAGGTCCAGCGATGGGTTTCGAAGTTCTCATCCGGGCCGTCGGGGACGCCACGGGCAATGGAGGTCCCGACAGATTCGAGCGGTGGCCTCCAAACGTCGTCCTCCAGCCGCTCGCCGGTAGCGAACAGCCAATCTTCGGCGAAGGTGTCCAGAAGTTCACGCACCACGGGTCCTTCGATACGAAAATGCAAGTCCTGGATCGGATGATCCGGCTCACGTTCCAGGAGACTCCCCTCACGGATGTTCATCCCTCCGGTGAATCCGATCCGGCCGTCGATGACCAGGATCTTGCGGTGATTTCGCATGTTCATGTAGGTCATCTGGGCCGGTACCCAGGTATCGAGGAACGCGGCGACCCTGACGCCGCGCTCGGCCAGCACCTTGGTGATCCTGGGCTTGCCGTACTTGGCCCCGACACCGTCCACCAGCACGCGGACATCCACGCCGCGCCCAACGGCCCGTACCAGCTCCTCCACGAACATCCGTCCGGCGGCGTCGTAGTCGAAGATGTAGCTCATCATGGCGATGCTGACGGACGCGGAATCGATCGCTTCCAGCATCGCCGGATAAGCCTCCTCGCCATTCACCAGTGGCTCGATCCGATTGCCATCGGTCAGCGGCTGGCGGGTGATCCCGTCGACCAGACTGGCCAGGGTGGCGAACGGGTCGCCCTGGGGAAGCGTGGCGCCGTGCTCCTGCTGTGGCAGGAGATCGACGGCACTCGAGTCGGACGGAAGGAACAACAGACTCCGGCGAAGCTTGCCGGCCTTGCGTTGCAGCCGGTTGACACCGAGCACCAGGTAGAGCGTGGCGCCGATAAATGAGATCGGAAGAGCACACGTCTGAACTCCAGTCACACTGATATATCTCGTATGCCGTCTTCTGCTTGAAAAAAAAAAAAAAAAAGAATGAAAAAAAATAAAAAAGAAAAAAATAAAAATAAAAAAAAAAAATAAAAGATAAAGATCACCTACGCCAAAGAACACTAGAGATTCAGCACAA
>CAJVYZ010000307.1 GCA_913009915.1 uncultured Gemmatimonadota bacterium
GGATCTCGGACGTTCTCGTGGGTGCCGGCATCGGCATGCTGGGCACTCGGCTCGGCTACGTCATCGTCAACCACTTCGCCAATTGCCGCGGTGAGAACCCGCTGCCGCCACCGGGGTCCGGCACGGGAGATCGACGACCTCATTTCGTAGACATCAAGGGGGGCATGGCCGAGCTGACCGGCGACCTGGGCAGCAGGGAAAACGGGCTTTTTGGGGAGAATGGCTCTCAGTTCGGCGTGGAGGGCGCGTACTTTCCCTGGATGCATGTGGGTTTTGGAGGAGAGTGGTCGTTGTCGAGTTTTCCACTGAACGCTGAGAATGTGGTACTTCCGCCAGGAGCGAGTCAGGTCTCCGACGGCGTGTTCGTCACTCCCATGGGAACCCAATCCGTGTACCTCGGGCCATACTTCGACGTCCCGCTGGGACGAACGTTCTCGCTCACGGGAAAGCTCACGGCGGGATGGTCGTCCGGGGCCGATGCGGCGGTAATTCTGGAAATTGCGCCGGCATTTCAAGATCAATTGGGCAGCGAGACGCCCCTGGCCGTGTTCACACCTCAGAGTGGTTTCGGGTGGGCCACCCGCCTGGGGATTCGGGCCCACATCTTCCCGCACAGCAGCCTGCTGCTCTTCGGCGAGTACAACAGTTCGATCCACGACGTCGAAGTGGCGGCATTCGACGTCTCTCCCGCGGGCAGCACTCCACTACCCCCTCGCACCATCCCCGGCGTGGACCTGTCCTATGCCTCGCTGGGCTTGGCGCTCTCCATCATGGCGTGGTAGCCGATCCTCAGTTTCCGGCTGCCTGCAGCTGATCTCGAAAGGTGGAGTAGTCCACAAAGTCCCGATGGGCCACCACCTGGCCCTCCACCACGGTGATCACGAATACTGCGGAGTGCTCGAAGGTCACGTCTTCGGCCGTGCCACTGGCGGCAGCAATCAGGGTAAAGCGAACGATTCCCATGAACACCGCGTGGTGGTTTGAGAACCAGGTATCCTCCACATCGAACGCGAAGTGGCTGATGGGCTGGAATACGCGGTTCATCATCGCCACCACGCTGTCGCGACCTTGATAGAGGGTCGATGACGGGCCGCCGAAGTATGCCGCGGTCGGATCCCGGAACGACACTTCGGGAGCATACAGCTGTTCCATGGCGTCGTACCGTTGATCCAGATACGCCTGGAAGTACTTGGTACCGACATCCTCGGACGTTTTCGCGTTTGCGTGAATCTCGTCGGACATCGAGTTGCCGAAGGCCCGAAGGTAGTTCCCATAGTCGTGGCGCTCCGCCACCTTGCCGTTTACCACCCGGATGACCGTCATGAAATCCGTGGCGACCCCCTCAGGGTTGTTTCTTGTCGTCCAGGTTAGTTGGCCCCGGAAGAGGGCATATTCTCCGACGGCAAATTGCTCGTCGATGGCGAAGTCGGCACTGGTCAGTCCCCACGATTTCTGCAGGGCGATCAGCTTTCCAGCTCCGTGGACACCCTTCGATCCGGGCCCATCCCACACGTCGCCCGTGGGGTCCACGAAGAAGACATCCTCGGCGTAGACGTCTTCGAGTGCGTCGTACTGTTGGGCAAACGTCAAGTCGAGATAACGGGCGGCGATCGTTTCGGTCGAGTCGGTGGCCGAGCCCAGGCCGGCGGCGGCGAGGAGCAGGACGGGTGCGAGAGCGGTCACCAGATAGGCCTCATGACGGTCGAGGGATTGGTCAGGTCAGAAGCGGCACCGATACCGCTTCCTGGCGATACGCTCGCCGAGCCCGGCCTGTTTCACGAGGCGGTGGTCTATTCAGGCGGGGGAGGGCCGAGGGCCTTCAGTTGGGTGACGACCCGGTCCATGGTGGCGGTGAACGTGGCCAGCTCGGGGGCGTCTATCGGGAGCGCCTCGTTGCGCACGTCGAGCAACACGTTCCGCGCCAGCTCGGTGGCCCGACGGATGCGGAACCGGGCCACGACTTGTCTGGCCGCCGTCTTGTCATTGGCCTGAGCCGCCGTGAGTACGGCCCACACACTGAGGCGGATGTTGTCGACCGTAGACTTGAGTTCCTTCAACGCGGCCTGGTCTGCCGACGATCGGCCAAATTCGACTTCGATGGCCTCGAGATCGCGCTTCAAGCTGGCTATGCGAGCGCTTATGTCGTCACTGGTCACCTCATCCTCCCAAGGTTGCAGGGGTAATGCATCCGTTCCATGAGTGGCTGCAACATAGTTCGGGCCGCGGCCGGTCGGCAGCCACAGGTGGCCGAACGGTCCTGCGTGAACCATATTCGATCCCTGTTACCGGACGCATCTCATACCAGTGTCTACCTACTTCTGCGGGAGCCACCCATGCGCAGTCAATACATCGGTATCGCCGCTGTCGTATTTTCGACGTTATTGGCCATGCCGCGACAGGCAGACGCCCAGGGAGACAAGTCACTGGTCCTTGCCACGGTGCACAAATTCTTCGACTCAATGACCGCCAAGGACACCGCCGCAGCTCGACAGATCCTGGTCTTGGATGCTGCCTACTTCAGCGTCCGCGAAGGGGACGACGGCACCACCATGCGGGGCTCGACCAATCGCGAGTACCTGGAGCGACTTGCCACCACTGCCGATGATCTACAAGAACGGATGTGGCATCCCCTCGTCATGGTCCATGAGGGGGTCGCCGTCGTATGGGCCCCGTACGAGTTTCAGGTGAATGGAGAATTCAGCCATTGTGGCGTCGACGCCTTCAGCCTGGTCAGGATAGACGGGCGGTGGAAGATCGCCGGGATCATCTACACGGTGGAGCAGGAGTGTGGCGTGGGTGAATAGGGCGTGGGGCGTGGGGCGTTGGTGTGCGGTGTGCGGTGTGCGGTGTGCGGTGTGCGGTGTGCGGTGTGCGGTGTGCGGTGAAGATCGGGGTTCCCGGGTGGTGGAACAAGTTCTCAGACCGAGCGTAGGGGTTCTGCATCATGATTCGTGGCACTGCCCAGCTCGTTGGCATGCTCCTCCTAGTCATAGGCGGCTACTGGCTTTTTCTGTTCCTTTCCCAGCGTCGGATCTTGTTTCCGGCACCGTCCACCGCCGGTGCGCCGCCGCGTCCCTCAGACGCTCACCAAGTGTGGCTGTCGCTCGATGGCGGTCGCACGGAGGCTTGGTATTTGCCTCCGCTGGTGCCTCCGGTAAGACCTGTGCCGCTCCTCCTGTTCGCCCACGGAAACGCGGAGCTCATGGACTACTGGCCGGACTCTTTTCAGGACCCTAGACGTTGGGGGATGGCGGTCTTGCTCGTCGAGTTCCCCGGCTATGGACGTTCGGGGGGACGTCCCGCTGAATCCACGGTGCGAAGCTCATTTCTGGCCGCCTACGACTGGGCCACGGCCCACGATGAAGTGGATCCGCAACGGATCGTGGGGTACGGACGATCGCTGGGAGGAGGGGCCATCGGCCTGCTGGCCCGTGAGCGAGCGCTGGCGGCCATCATTCTCGAATCGGCCTTCGCCAGCACCCGCCCCTTCGCGGCCCGGTTGGGCGCGCCCGGATTCTTGATCAGGGATCCGTTCGACACGGCTGAAGCCGTCAAGGCGTTCGACGGTCCGCTGCTGGTGCTGCACGGTGAGTTCGATGAAATCATTCCCATGAAGCACGGACGGGAATTGGCAGCCGCCGGCAACGGGGAGCTTCACCTGTTACCCTGCGGCCACAACGATTGCCCCCGCTCCTGGGACCTCATCCTAGATTTTCTTCTCACCCACGGAATTGTAGACCGTAACGTTCAACGCTAACCTGTCGAGCTGGACAATCGCCATTACCGTCCAGCACTCATTATTCATTATTCAATATTCCTGGCATTCCCCATGCACTTCACCACCACTCGCCTAATCGTGCGTCCCTTCGAGCCCGCGGATGCTCCCGCCGTCATCCTTTTTTGGGGCGACGCCGACACGGTGCGCTTCCTCGGTGACGGTGAACCGTGGGTCGCTGACGAACCCAGCGCCGCGGCCTGCATCGATCGAACGCGCGCCTATTACCATGAGCACCCGGGATATGGCTTCTTCGCCGTGGAGCTGAAGGCCGACACCTCTCTCGTTGGCCACATCGTCCTCAAGCCACTGGGATCCGACGAGGTCGAGATCGGCTGGCTGCTGGACACTCGTTATCGAGGGCAAGGCCTGGCCCACGAGGCGGCGATTGGAATGCTGCACCATGGATTCGAAACCCAGGGCCTCGATCAGATCGTGGCGGTCATGTATCCAGAAAACAGAGCCTCCCGGCGCGTCGCCGAGAACCTGGGGATGGTCTACCAAGGCACGCGCCCCGAACAGATCGGAAGAGCGTCGTGTAGGGAAAGAGTGTAGATCTCGGTGGTCGCCGTATCATTAAAAAAAAAACAACAAAAACACTCATACATACCCGGATTCCACTAACCCACTCATACTCATTTCGTAGCCATCACCTTAAACCCCACCCGCACATCAACATACACC
>CAJVYZ010000308.1 GCA_913009915.1 uncultured Gemmatimonadota bacterium
GCGGCATACGAGATATATCAGTGTGACTGGAGTTCAGACGTGTGCTCTTCCGATCTTCGGCCGTATTGCCGTTGGGGAACACAAAGCTGGTGGTGAAGTTGGTGATGGTGTGGGTCAGTTGGCTTCCAGGGTTGCTGGGGCTGCCGACGATCTGGCGGGTACCGTTCCATGCCACAGAGCGGGACTGATCGCCACGGGTGACCACCTTCGAGAGATCCGTGAAGATGAAGCGGACGCCAAAGCCCGGAATCGCCGGATCTTCGATGCCCAGCGTGCCGTCCATGGCCACCATGACATCGCCCACGCCGCAGGTCACACCCGAGAAGTCGAGCAACAGCGCATCGGGTACCCGATCGCCATCGACGTTCGGCGGGTTCTGGGGAATCATCGCCGGACGACAAGGCAGCCGGCCGAACAATGGCGCGGGGCGGTCTCCCCGGTGCAGATCGAACACGTCGACGCGGAATCCGTGGTTGGTGTCGTAGGTCGAGGCGTCGGCAAACGCCTCGGCATCATCGACGATGACATTCGCCAGTTCGGCAGTCTCGACGTCGGACAGCCCGCTCGACGATACGCTCGATGGTGAATCGCTGCAGGCGCCGAGCGCGACGGCGGCGCTCAGGCCGGCGGCGACGAGCCAACGGTTGCCAGTGATCGGTGTACCCATGGTCCTGCTCCTCTCGGTATCGGTTACTCGGTGAACTCGTTGCATGACACCCAGTAGACGACGGTCGGGGCCAAACGTTAACAACGTTTGGGGACATGGAGTTACGGCCTCAAGAATTGTGACGCGGGTCACAACTTCGAGACGGGAAATTGGGAGAGCTGGAGAACTTGGAAAGGGCCTGGGGCGACGTTGGTCGACCGAGGCCGTGGCCTAGGTCGGGGAGGTCGTGGAACGATTCAAGTAATAGGTCGGGCCGCCGCGTTTGAGGGAGGGTCGCTTCTGGGAATAGGAGATAGAGCCCAGCC
This sequence comes from uncultured Gemmatimonadota bacterium, assembly GCA_913009915.1. GTDB lineage: Bacteria > Gemmatimonadota > Gemmatimonadetes > Gemmatimonadales > GWC2-71-9 > N074bin45. Next base: position 973 of record CAJVYZ010000308.1, read on the forward strand.
GCTCACCTAACGGGTTCAACACGAGGTAGAAATTCCGGGGGTCACGGGTGAACCGGATGAGGCGATCGGTCCGGCGGGACCGGACCGCCAGCCCGGGGCTTCGCCAATCTCCCGTGCGGATGGCGTTCTCGACGGCGATGGTGTCGGCATGCATCAGTGATCTCCCTTCCGGTTCGTCTTAATCTGGCCCTACGATAAAGCAAGGTGATTTGTTTCATTTGTGAACGTAACATGGGCTGGGTCTCAAACCTCTCTTCAGATGGCTCTCGAGGCCACCCAGGACGGCCGGGATCACACCCCTCTTTAACTGGCGACGAACGAGCAGTTGGTCTAGCCACACGCACTGGGCGCGAAGCTGAGCTGGTACTGAGGGCGCATGACAGGCTATTTTGGATCGAGCGATCAACAATCAAACGACGGTAGCCTGCTCTTCGTTCCCTGGCGCAGCGCTAGTGCTTGATTCTGGCGAGAGAGTCCTGGGGAGCGCCCGCCAGGGCCAGGACCCCGGACGCCATATCCCGCAGGACGGCTGGTTCCGCACCGGACTTGGCGGCCACGATCATACCCAGGACGGTAGCCACCATGTGGCGGGCCACCACGTTGGTCGGGAGGAGCGGGTGGATTTCCTCCAGCGACTCGGCACGCTCGAGAGCCCGCCGGAAGGCGCCCTCCATGCGCCGGTGGTGGGCAGCAACCCTGTGGGCCACTTCCTTGTCCCTGACCGCCAGCTCCATGGCTGAGTTGATCATGAGGCAGGCTGTACGCACCTGCTTGCCGGTCTGGTAGGCAACGACGGCCTCGAGAAACGCGGTCAGGTCGTCGAGGGAAGCGCCGGATTGTTCCAGTCGGCCGAGCGCTCCACCGATCATGACTGTGGCGTAGCGGTCGAGGGCCTGCAAGAAGAGTTGCCGCTTGCCCCCGAAGGTATCGTACAGGCTCTGGCGACCGATCCCCATGTGTTCCACCAGATCGGGGAGCGAGGTCGCTTGGTATCCCTTGAGCCAGAACAGTTCCATGGCGCGCCCGAGCGCCTGGTCGACGTCGAACGCTTTAGGCCGTGCCATATGTCCTCGTGGGCTGTGAGCCAGGTCCATGATACTTATTGTGGATTAATCAGTCAAGAATTATGGCGTACCGGGTGGCCAGAGGGGTGGGGGTCGAAAAGCTTCGGCGGGTGTGTTGGATGGGTGGCTAGCTGGCGCTGGCTTCGTCACCGTTCGTCAGTTCGGCCTGGAACCGTTCTTCTTCCCAGGCATCGGCGTGGGGGCCGTAGTAGGACACCCAGAACACCTCGGCCGAGGGCCATACCAGGAGTTCGATGCGGGCGAGGTTGGAAGGATCGTCCCACTCGACGCACCAACTTGCCTCGCCGCGGGCAAAGGCCTCGTCGAAACTGACGCCATCCTCCTCGACTTCCTGCTCTTCCCGTGCGGTGAGGTTCGGATAGCGCTTGTCGATGGCGTCGCGCCAGGTGGTGAAGAGAGTGCCGCACTCCTCCGGGCCCTTGAAGGGGACGACGAACGATCCGACGATGAGGCCGTGGTCGCGGTGGACGGTGAATTCGGCCTCCACCTGCTGGCCGTTGACCGATCGGTGGTAGGCCAGTTCGACACCGTGGACGACGGTTTCTTCAGCCAACGCGTCGCCGTGGCGCGCCCGAATGTCTGACGCGCTCGCGCCCCAGGGAATTTCCTCGAAGTGGGTGATGACATCAGGCCGGGCACCGGCGGTGGATGTCGCATCCGTGGGGGATGTGGGCATGATCCGTGGTCCTCGCTACTTCTTGCGTGCCGTCTCGCGAAGGCGTTTCAGGCGTGAAGTGGCCTTGTTCTTGGCGCGCCGCACTGTTCGGGTTGCCTTCTTACGCGCGCGTTTCAGGGCTTTCTTGCCGCGCTTGACCTGCTTGGAGGCCTTCTTGCGCGTACGCTTGCTCGTCTTGGCCAGGGCACGCTTGGCTTTCTTGCGGACCGTCTTGGCTTGCCTGGTTATGCGCTTCTTGACGCGTTTCACCGTCCGTCTTGCACGCTTGGTGGCGCGAGCGGTTCGACTGGCCATGGCACCCTCCCTGGAGCGCTAGTACGTATTGTCTTCCGGCATGATGAAGGATAACAGGACGTAGAGAATGAACCCGGGGAACGCGGCCGACAACAGCGAAACGGCCACATACCCCACGCGCACGAGGGTTGGATCCCAGCCGAGCCACTCGGCGAAACCGCCGCAGACGCCGGTGATGACCTTGTTGGTGCTAGAGCGGCGGAGTGGTTTCTGCAGATGTGTGCCCATGACGACTCCCGATCTGACCTATTCCAATATGGGGCGAACGGCACCGTGGGGGCTAGGGGTCTCCTGGGATAGTCGGCATCCCTGGCCAGCAGGGGGACCGCCGGCCTTGCCCGCTCGGTCATACTCCCAAATAGGAAGTCAAACCGATTGTAGTTGAAGGTGAGATCATGTATACCCGCTCGATGTGTCCCGAGGTCTGACAAGAGGAACCCGGCTCCGTCCTCCCCGACGCGTTGCGACAGCCGGACGGGTCCATGGCGGTGTACTTCGAATCGGCCGCGGTGATCGTGGTGTTGGTATTGATGGGGCAGGTGATCGAATTGCGCGCCCGCGGGGCCACCACCAGCGCCATCCGCGCCCTGTTGGGGGGGCTTGCCGTCCCGGTTGATTGGGGTAGGTATAGAAACATCAACCTCTCCCGGATGGAGGCTCCCGTGGTTATGTCCGCCGTCTCGCGCTTCCGCCGACTGCTTCCAATGTTGCTTCTGTGTGGTATGACCGCGCCGCTCGCGGCGCAGGATGCCCAGTACTGGACCAACCAATACGGCAACGAAGCCAGGTTGCTCAGCGGGTCGGTCATCGGGAGTGTATTCGATCTGAGCGCGGTGTTCTACAACCCGGGGCGTCTGGCGCTGGTGACCGACGCGCGGCTGGTCCTGGCGGGGAACGTCTTCCGTGCCAGCCGGGTCAAGATCGAGGACGCCTTCGGCAACGGGAAGGACCTGACTACTACCAAGATCGGTGGAGTCCCATCTCTCTTTGCCGGAGAATTGCGATTCAAGTTCCTGGGATCGAGTCGTCTGGCTTACTCGTTCCTGACACGACAGGATTTCGATTTCGAGGTGGAAGAGCGGCTGGATCTCCGTGGGGCGCAGGTGCCCGACCCTGGCGTGGACTTGTTCGCGGCGGGGTTCCTGTTCAACCAGAACATGGATGAGTATTGGGCCGGTTTGACGTGGGCCCACACGCTCGGCAAGAAGATGGGGTTGGGAGTAACGACGTTCCTTGCCGTTCGGGATCAGAAATCCAGACGACAGACTCTGGCCCAGGCCGTTGACACCGCCGGCAACGCCGGTATCGCGCTACAGCAGGCAGGCTACAAGTATCAGCACTGGCGGCTGCTGTGGAAGATCGGGCTGGGTGGGGACTTCGGCAATTGGGACCTGGGCCTCTCTGTTACCACGCCGAGTGTG
>CAJVYZ010000309.1 GCA_913009915.1 uncultured Gemmatimonadota bacterium
CCATTGCCGCCTACGAAACATCGCTACTGGTTGATACCGATCAGCTAGAAACATCTGCCTGGAACGCGAAATATTTACAGGCGCAAATTTATCGGGACACAGGAGATTTGGCCCAGGCACAATCGTTGGCTAATGAAGCGCTGCTGAATAGCCCAGCGGAATTCCAGGGGGAAATTCGGCTATTTATCCAGCAGCTCCAGCCGGAATCGGCCGCTACCGCACCGTTAGCAGAATTGGAACGGCCGTTAGCCACCATTCCTCTGGCCGAGCGCAACAATTATTACAGCGCGTACCCCGATTTCATCATTGATTTGAACCGGACCTACGAAGCGATCATACAAACCAGCCAGGGAGAAATGCGGCTGCGTCTATTTCCACAAGAATCCCCCATTGCTGTCAACAGTTTTGTCTTTTTAGCGCAGCAAGGTTACTACGATGGTACGACTTTCCATCGCGTCCTTGCCGATTTTATGGCTCAGGCTGGCGATCCGACTGGCACAGGCGGGGGTGAACCGGGCTATCGCTTCAGCGATGAGCTGGACAATGGCCTGACGTTTGACCGCCCTGGCTTGCTGGCCATGGCCAACGCCGGGCCGGGAACGATGGGTGATTGCTGTTCCAGAACGGCCCGGTCTCGATACCATGCGCCAGCAGGTGGCGCATCAGTCCGCCGGGATCCTTGACGAAGATCGGGAACGCCAGTGGGCAACATTCCGCTGGAACGTCCCTGACCATCGGCCGGACTTCCTCGGATTCGATCAGTCGGTTGGCGAGGAACCGGTAGTTTGCCATTCTATGGTGGCGCAGGGCTTGGCAATCAGAATTCCGGAGTACGCGATAGGAAAGGGGGGCCATGTCCCAGACCAGCTGCTTCGGGTCGAGCCCATGCCACTCCGCTTTGCGTTGCCTCAGGTAGCCGTCGCCGTCTCCGAACTTCGACAGCCCCGGGTACACCCACCGGAGGAAGCGGCGATCGCCGATGTCGCTCTGGTGGCGTGGTCGAAGGGTTGCTAGCCGGCTGCGGACCAGGTCTCTCTTCAGGTAATCCCAGGTGATCGAGGATGGGACGCGCCGCGCGGGAGCAGGCGGTTCCAGGTCGTCGGAATTGACGATGAGCGCCCCGCCGTCCGGTGCCGGAAGCAGTTTGTGCAGGCTGAAAAACGCCACATCACCAAAGGTCCCGAGAAGTTTGCCGTCCTGTGTGGCTTCGAGCGTGTGGGCGCAGTCCTCTATGAGCCGCAGGCGATGATGATTACAGAAGTCCCGCAGCATGCTCATGTTCTGGGGGAGCCCGAAGTAGTGCGTTACCAGCACCGCCCGTGTGTGGTCGTCGAGTGTCGCCTCGAGAGATGCCAAATCCACCTGAAGGCTTCTCGTTACCTCATAGAACTTCAGCCGCAACCCGAGGTGCAACAACGCGTCGAGTTCCGTGCCGCAATGGAATGTGGGAACAGCCACGCAGCTGTTGGCGGGAAGCTTCAGCGCTCGTGCGCCATGCCAAAGCGCATTGCGCCCCAGGTGAAAGAAGTGGACGTTGCCGGACCGTAGAAATGCTGGCAGCTCCCCGCGTCTGGCCAACACGCCGCCAATGGTACGCGGTGACAAGACCGGCCTCGCCCATACGATATCGAACCCCTCGAGGTCGTTCATGCCTTGGTTCCGGTAGGCACATCGGGACTGGGATGGAGCATGCCGGTCATATGCGCGTGAATTTGGCTTCCAGCAGTGGAGGAAAGGGAAGGAGCCCTCTATCCCGGGTCAGACGCGGAAGATAGGTTTCCCCGGATCCGGGCCCATGATGATGGTGACTGCCCACCCATGCTTGCTCTCTCCAAACCGCGGCTCTCTGGCGACTAATCGGTATATATAATTGAGACTAACGCCGGGTGTATTATTCGTGGCTCGGGCCGGCTCTCGTACCGATGCGAGGGGCACAACCTATGGACAGGTATGAAGCCGTTGGTACCGGCCCGACCCGTTGGTCCGACTCCATCAGGTACAGGAGAGAATGGCTTTTCAAGTGACAGGGTCATCTTCGCGTGGCCGGGCACGAGCGTGCAGGCGCTGCCATGGCAATTGGTGACAAACATCGTCAGCGTGGCGGTTAGCGGGACTGCTCAGCCCGGGCCGGCGGTCACCTGCCCCATCGGGGTGCCAGGAGGGGCCTGCGTGTTTTTTGGCCAATGCTGAGGCTGGGTACCGCACAGATCGATTCCGTGGTAACCCAGGCGCTGCGAGCGCGTCAGTTCGCCCTCTGGGCGCTCTCGCCCGGATGGGACAGTCACGACCCGTCAGCGGTTCGCGATGAAGAGCTCTTCCAATCCATCGATGGGTGGCAACTGTTCTTGCGCGTCGAACGCTGCGCCCATCCACTGCGCCAGTCCGTTGACCGGCATGGGTTGCAGTCCCGGTTTCCGGTCCCATTCCTGGAGTTGCTGACCCACGAGGCCAACTGGGAACTACAGCACATCCAGAGTGCTCGGCGACAACTCAGCATGATCGGAGCCTGGGCCGCTGAGCACGGCTGTCGTCCCATCGTGCTGAAGGGGGGGCTCGCCGCCCTCGGCCGGTCACAGGTCGACCTGAATGACCTCGACCTCCTCTTGGCCAAGGAGGATGCCGAACGACTGGTGGCGGCGCTACTGGATCGAGGGTATCGGCAATTCGGCTTTTCCGGGGTCCATCACCTCAGGGGCATCGTGCTCGAGGGTGAGCTGGTGATCGAGATCCATGTCACGCTGGATATCGAGGGGACCGAAACGGACGGAGCACTCCGGAACCGCATCGAAGTGATTCCGACGTCTCGAGGCCTTTGGCGTCTTGCGCCGGTGGATCACCTGTGGCACGTGTTGACTCACGGGGTCGTGAAACACAACGACCGCCGCGGCAGAGTGAGAGATCTGCTCCTTCTCCAGCATGCTATCGCGGCATGCAGTGCTGAAGATATCGAAGCCACGAGACGGCGAGCCGCGAAACATCAGTGGTCCGATATCCTGAGGCTAAGCTTGGATCACGGGGTGCGCCGGTCTCGAGGGGAGGCGACAGACGACCCATTTGAGGAGGTCGCGCTGGTCGGTTATCTCCTGGGCCACCGGAAGGAAAATCGATCGAGAGTGCACCCCACATCGGGCATGGTCAACGACTGGGTGTTCGCGCAACTGCTGGGATCGGCCGAGCGCCGAGCGATTTGGTCGGGAGTCAGGGGGCTGTCGCCTGACCTGTCGGGATTCGCCCCCGTAAGGCGCCTGCAACAACTCAGTCCGCGACTGGGGCGAACCGTGCAAATGGGTGGCCGGTTCCTGGACCGAGTACTGGCCTATGCCAGGGCCTATCCGCTCGCGAGATCGATTGGGAGCCTTCTCCGCCGCCGCCGCCGGCTCACGGAGAAGGCGAGCCCTCGCGCCATGCGGTAGAGGCCAGCATCCGAAGGGCTGTGGCCTCGTGACCTTTCCTTTCCTTCGAGCCCCGCAGACGTGCCAATTCGGCGTTTCTTATCCTCACCGTGCAACATCTTGCGGTAGACCACCCGCCACACTTCCGATCCACTCGTCGGGCTAATTGCCACACCACCACGGCCTGTTCGGGTCTCGCTCACCTCCCAGCCGTCCGTCGCTAGCCCATGAGGCGTGCGCCACAAGGGCGTTGCCGGAGGCTGGCCATTCCCCGGGACCACGTGGCATGCGTCTTGATAATTCCAAGGGCAACAACGGATCACCGACGGAGGCATCGTGACGCTCGGAGAGAAAAAAAAGGAAGAGCGCCGCGTGGGTCTTAAAGGCCGAGTAGCCGTCGACGGGATGTTGCGCTGCTTGTCAGAGCATCGTGAGGACACTCAACCCATCTCAGAGCCGAAGGACGAGTCGGCCAAGACCGAGGACTGAACAATGGAAGCGCCGTTGCTGGCAGCGGCGAACGTCATCGTGGCGCTGATGCTGGTCGGGTTGGTGTTCCTGCTGATCCGGCTCAAGATGGGACCGGTGCCTGACGAGTCGCTAGACGAAAAAAACATGGAGGACCGCGGATACTAGGGTCATCACTTGATACTAACGAACCGTTCGTAAATCAGGACCCCGGACTATCCGCTCCTCCATCGCGCCGCCCCGTTGCCTTCACCGGCAGCGGGGCGGTTTGCTTTGGCTGTCGGCTGTCGGCTGTCAGCTATATCAGTCCTTCGCGCCGCAGTTTGCCGAGCTGGTCGAATCGTTCTTCGTGGACGGTGATGACCTCGGCGGGCGACACCGTTGCCACGCCGGCTTTACCGACCTCGACGCCGGCGGCGAAGTTGCCCAGCGTGGCGGCTTCCCGCACGGTCCCTCCCGCCGCCAGCGCCGTGCCGACCCAGGCGGTAGATCGGAAGAGCGTCGTGTAGGGAAAGAGTGTAGATCTCGGTGGTCGCCGTATCATTAACAAAAAAAAAAAGAAACAAAATGATAAAAAAAACGTGTGC
>CAJVYZ010000310.1 GCA_913009915.1 uncultured Gemmatimonadota bacterium
TGTCGGTGCAACTCGTCGAGCACCGTAGCCCTGACGATGGCGGGGATGGTGTCCTGGTTGGCCAGGTCGAGCAGCCTCCGTTCGCCGTCCGGCGCATCCTGGCGCACCCAGTGGATGATCTCCCCGAAACTCGGTGTGGTTTCGGATCGGGCGCCGTACCATTGCGCCACGGACCTGCTGGCCCAGCTGTCCGTCCGATCCTCGTGGCACTGGGTGCAGGCGTTGGGGGTGCCGAGCGTAAGTGAAAGGTCGGGGCGGGGTACCCGCATGCTGTGATCCTGGCGATCGTCCACCACCACGTAGGTGCGAATCGGCATGTGGCAGGTAACGCGTTGGGCACCCTCGGACCCTGGCTCGTGGAAATGGTGCTCCGCCGTGTCGTACGACGCGGGTAGGTGGCAGGTGGCGCACACCGCGTTGCCCGGCGCCCGCAGGTCCAGGGTGTGCGGATCGTGGCAGTCGCTGCACGACACGCCTTGGTGGTACATGCGACTCTGGGTGAACGAGCCGTAGACATACACTTCATCCCGGATCTGGCCGTCGACGAAATACAATCGGTCTTCGAGGGTCAGGGGGAGGTATTCGTCGAGCAGAGGCTCTCCGGGGACGCGGCCGTCGGTCAATTGGACCCGGCGTGAGTGGCATGGGGCGCAGGTCTCCACTTCGACACGATCCGCCGCCGGAGCCGCGCGCCGGGCGATCGATGCTCCAGGGTCGAACAGCCACTGGCCGCCGGCGGAATCCCGCAAGGCGACCAAGCCCGTCGCACCCGGTTGATACGGCTCGTCTCGTGTGGCCCACTCGAGGTGGTCCGACGCCGGTCCGTGGCAGGCCTCGCACCCGACGTTGACGTCGCTCCAGGTCGTGGTGTACGACTTCGTTTTAGGATCGTAACCTTTGACGAGGTCGGTCGAGTGGCATTCAGCGCACCCGCGATTCCAGTTCTGGCTCCGTTTGGTCCAGTGCAGTTCGTCGTCCGACTTGATAGCTTCGTCGGGATACAGGTGGAACCAGCGCTGACCACCTTCACCTGCGGCACGGGTATCCCACGCGATGGTCAACCCCTGGAGGCGCCCGCCGGGTAATTCCAGGAGGTACTGCTGCAGCGGGTACACGCCGAAGGTGTACCTGACGGCAAACTCCTCCAACGTCCCGTCGGGTCCGTCAGTTTGGACCAGGAATTCGCCGTCCCGGCGGTAGAACGTGGAGGTGATTCCGGCGTACTCGAACGTCGTGCTGTCGAAATCGGCGAGCACGGTGGAATCGTGGGCCACCTGCATGGCCAGATCGTGGTCCGAGCCACGCCAGGCCTCGGTAACCTCACTGTGACATTCCTGGCAGACGGCGGTGCCAACGTAGGCCGGCGGTCGGGCGTCGTTGCGGCATCCGGCGGCCAGGAACAATACGAAGAATATTGAATATCGGATGCCTTGAATGTGCAATGATGAAATCATGTGCGATCGCCAGACTGCTTTCAGGGTTAGTGGCATTCAATAGTTCTCATGGCATTCATTATTCATGGCACTCATTATTCGTGGCATTCAATATTCATCTCCGCTCTCCCATGATGCGATAGTCGCCTTGCTGTATGGCACGGGCGGCGTTGTCGCGATCCACGGCAAAGGATTGTTGCGGGTAGTACTCGAACAGAAAAGCCAGGCTCATCATGAAACCGGCTACGAGCACCCCTGCCGCGAAACGCCGCCAGAACCGTTTCTGAAGGTACGGGTACCAGCAGTACATGGAGTATAGCATCGCCAATGGAAACGTCACGTAGAAGGTGTGGGAACTGGGCCCCTTGATCGAAAAGAGGAACGCCAGGAACAGCAACACCACAGTGGCCAGCGTGAGGTTGCGAACGGCGGGCCACTCACGCTGTACCTTCCGGCGGAAGCCTTCCACCAGCAACACGACCGGTTGCAGGTGCCCCACCACCAACAGCGCAACGGCGAACGGGATCACCCAGGCGTGGCGCTTCAGCAAGGCTATCCGATCCACCGTGTGTCCGCCCATCCAGTAGGGGAGTTCGTAGCTGGCGAAGGACAGAAACCGGGCCAGGATCGTCAGCAACAGTTCCACCGGGTTGCGGAACTGGTACACCACGTTCTGCTCGGTTCCGCCGAGGCCGCCGAGAATCCCATGGGCCATGAAGGTGGGGATCAACAACAGCGCGGGTAGCGCCGCGCCGACCAGGAACCCGACGGCCGTCTGGGCGAAGCCCTTGCCGTCCGCTCTGGCGCCGGCCACGGCCGCGTACGCCACCAGCGGCACCAGGATCGTCCAGGACATGTGCAGTTGGAAGATCCACAGAAATCCGAAGCCGATCATCGCTCCCCCGAGCCAGGGGCGGATCACGCCTCCTCGGATGGAGGGAATGCTTTCGAACAGCCCGACGAAGAAGATGATGGCGCCCACCAACAGATAATCAGTGTTTACCGTCCGGGTACTGACGAACAGGCCCCACGGTACCATGAACACCCACAGCCAGACGAACCAGTGGGGCAGGCCCGGCATCCGCCGGCAACTGTACCACGCCAGGAGTGCCAGCCCGGCGACCGACAGCAGGTTCAGCAGGACGAACGGTGCTTCCGGCATCGGTAGCAGGAAGAGCGGGCCGCCTACCAGGACTCCCTGGAGGGCACCGGGTATCTGGGAGGCAGTATAAACGACGTCCGGGCCGAAGTAGGGCCAGGTCTTGGTAGTGAAGAACTTGAGACCTATCAGGTAGACTTGGCGGGCGTCCTCGTCCCAGAAATATCGCAGCCCGAAGATGAGCCGGAATACGAACATGGCGGTCAGGAACAGGATGATACTCTGCCATGACCGGAACTGGCAGAACTGCTCCAGCCTACCGCGTATGCCGGCTTCGTTCGAAACGCTGGGAGTTGGGGGCCTTGACGGGAGTCTAGCCACCGCGCTTGATGCGGTTGACGATGACGCTCCCGTCGACGTCCGTGGCGGACAGGTAGAGGCTCGGCTGGGTCCGGGTGGGAGACTCGGGCCGTGGCTGGTGAAGGCGCTCGTCACGCATCCGCTCGATGCCGCGGAGCACGTCCCGCCGGCTCACCTGGCCGACCACCTTCCCGCCTTCGATGACCGGCAGGCGCCTGATCCCGCGCTCGAGTAGCAGGTGGGCCAACCGGTAGATGTCGACATCCGGACCGATGAAAGGAGCACGGTTTCCATAGGGTCACTCAGTTCGTCGTGCCGTCGGGGACGACCTCGACGATGCGGGTGAAGGCGTCGGTGGCCTGTGAGGTGAAGCCATCCTCGGTTTGCCACACGAAAAGTGCCGCCACATCGTCCCTCTGGGCAAGGGCGAACCCTCGTTCCAGCCCCAACACGCTCAACGCTGTGGCCCAGGCATCGGCCTCCATGCAAGTGCCCGCCACCACGCTCACGGCCGTCCCGGTGTGGCTCACCGGGCGCCGGGTGGCGGGGTCGAGGAGATGGGCGTAGCGCCGTCCGTCCCGCTCGTAATAGTTGCGGTAGCTGCCCGAGGTAGCGATGGCGTGTTCGCCGAGCTCGATGACTTGGTGAACCGAGCGGCGCCCTGGTTCAGGCCGCTCGATGGCCACGAGCCAGGGAGTCCCGTCCGGTTTGGCGCCGTGGGCCCGGAGCTCGCCACCGACCTCCACCAGGAATCCAGCCGCACCGCCGGCGCCGAGGACTTCGGCCACCCGGTCGACGGCGTAGCCCTTGGCGATGGCCGACAGGTCCACCTCCATCTCGGGATGGCTCTTGGCGGCGGTGCCAGCCCCAGCATCGATCCGCAGGAGCTGGTAACCCACCGACTGCGACAGCCGTTCCAGGACCGAATCGGCCGGCAGCGTCGCCGGGCGGGGGTCGGATCCGAAGCCCCACGCTTCCACCAGCGGACCCACGGTCACGTCGAAGGCTCCGCCCGTCCGGCCGCTCACCTCCCGGGCGGCCACCAGCACTTCGATGACTTCCGGGGACAGCGCGACCGGCATGGTGTCCTGCCGGCGGTTGAAGCGCGACAGTTCCGAGGTCGAATCGTAGGTCGACATCAGTCGGTCGACCTGCTCCAGCCGGCCCACGGCGCTGTCGATCAGGCCGGCGACCGCCGTGGCAGTCAGGCTTGGGCCCCATATCTTGACGGTGTACGTGGTTCCCATCGTGGCGCCGGTGAATTCGTGTAGCGCCGCCGTTCTCGGGGTGAGCAGTCGCACGGCGGTCAGGCCCCCGAGGACGATGATGCCGGTCGTCAGCAGTACCGTGCGGCGTGTCGTCAGTCCCGGTCGTGCGGTCACCCTAGCCCCCGAAGTCGTCGAGCATGATGTTTTCGGCCATGGAGTCGGCGTGTGGGTGGAGTTGGTTGGGCTACGCTGATGATGGCCGTACAACCAGCCGAGTGTCAAGCCGATCGTGCGCCCGGACAAGCTGGTCAGGGTCGTAAT
>CAJVYZ010000311.1 GCA_913009915.1 uncultured Gemmatimonadota bacterium
TGAGGGTGAAACTGAATCGTCTGGTATTGCCGCCGATCTTGGAAATCGTGAACGGGAAATCCGACTCGAATTCCCCACTGAAGGTCGAGACCTTGACCGTGGCGTCGACCTCGTCGGGGATGTAGAAGGTGATGTCACCGTCGTGGGTCGCCAGCTGGTACCGGCCGTTCGGGTTGACGGTCCCGGAGTAATACACGTCCCCGTCGACCGTGGTGGCCTCGACCGATTCCGAGGTGACGTGTTCGAGGATGATGTCGCCATCGACCGTCGTTGCCTTGATCGAGCCGGCAACGTCCGCTGCGGTCACGTCCCCGTCGATGGATTCGATGTGGATCCGGCCGGTGGCGTGCTCCAGACTGATGTCGCCGTTGATCGACCGGATGGACACCAGGCCCTGGCCGCCGAGCACCCAGATGTCGCCGTTGACCGTGGTGCCGCGCACGGACGCCTCCGTCCCGCGGATGGTGACGTCGGTGTTGATGCCGTTGAACGCGAACGGCAGCCAGGCGGGAACCATCATCTCGTAGTCGGCCCTGTCGGTGGCGTGGCGTCCCCGGCGGCTGATCCGGACTTCGTTGCCGCTACGCTCAACCTTGATGGCCGTGTGCTCGTCCTCGTCGGTGACGATGCGGACCGCATCCCGATCCCACACTCCCACCGTGATCGACCCGGCGTGGTGGTCGATGATGAGGCGGTCCTCCGCGCTCACCGCGAACGTGGTGTCCGCCTGCATGACGGCCGCAAGTGCCAGGAACGCTGAACAAACGGTGAACATGAATACTCCCTTTGGTTGGCTCGCGGCCACGATGAGGTCGGCCGCCTGCCTCATGAGTGCGAGTTTTTGTCGCATCGTCGCTGCCACGTGATCCTGCAAGTACCCATTGGCAGGGTCCGCCGCGACGGCTCGTTGTGCCTGTTCGATGGCCCGGTCGATGATGGCCAGGTTCATCTCGAGAACACCAATCGTGGTGCTGTCCAATTGCCCTCGGCCAGCCTCGAGGACTTGCTGCAACTCCAGGAGTGCCTGATCGACGGCCACCCGGCTTCCTAGGGCCGCAGTCTGGCTGACCACCAGGCCTGGATCGGGCAGCGGTGGAGCTTCACTCGCAGGGGTGGTTAGCAGGAACCGCCCGACGGCGCCGGACATAATCACCAGGGCGATGCCCGCAGCTGCCAGTTGCGGAATGGTGAAGCTGATCCGTCGCGAGCGCCGGCCACGTGCTTCCTGGAGAGGGTAGACGCCATCCCCTCCAGCCGAGATCCTGCTGGCGATGCCGTGCCACAGGTTCGACGCGGGCGGTGTGTCGGCCAGGACGCTCGCCTCGGCGACGATGGTCCGGAGGTCGCCGAGAACCATCCGGCACTCCGCGCAATCGACCAAGTGGCCTTCGACAGCCTGCCGGTCGGCCGCGGACAGCGTGCCGTCGAGGTATTCCGATAGTTTCGAGGTCCACAGATCTGCCATGGGTCCTCTCCTCAGTTGGTCAAGTGCTTCCGGAGCGCCATACGCGCCCGGTGCAACTGCGATTTGGACGTTCCTTCAGCCAGGCCCAGCATGGTGGCTATCTCCTCGTGGCGATAGCCTTCCACGTCATGCAACACGAACACCTGGCGGGCTCCGTCGGGCAGCCGCGTGAGCGCCTGCTCCAGGTCCATCCCCAAGGCCGGCTCGGAGCCACGGCTGGCCATCGTTTCCAGCGGGATGTCGCTATCCACAAACCGCTTCCGCTGCTGTCCCAGCGATCCCCGGCGGGCAAGGATGACGTTCACCGCCAGCCGGTGGAGCCACGTCCCGAAGGCAGCCTCACCCCGGAAGGTGTGCAACTTCTCCCACGCCCTGACGAACACGTCCTGGGTTACCTCGTCCGCCAGTTCGAAGTCGATCATCCGCCGGGCAAGACTGTGGACTCGGTCCACGTGCCGGTGGTACAACCGCTCGAAAGCTGAGGCGTCCCCGCTCGCGGCCAGTGCCACTTCGACGGCGTCGGCATTGGTAGCGGTGGTGCGTTGCTGTTTGGTCAGAGCCCCGACTCCGCGGCTAAAGACATCCATCGCACAAGGTTGGATAGGGTGGCCCCCGTGAGGGTTGCAACGCCATCACAGATTCGATTGTACCAGTCCACGGCGAAACGGCCAAGTGATGCTAAAAAAACAGCATCTCGCGGTTTGTACCGTCCATGATAGGTTTCTGCTAACACCAGCCTCACCCTCCATGGAGATATCATGACCGCGACCAGCGCCCCCTCGCACGCCATCCGGGCCCCACGAGGGACGGCTCTCACGTGCAAAGGCTGGCACCAGGAAGCCGCGTTACGGATGCTGATGAACAATCTGGATCCGGCAGTCGCCGAGCAGCCTGAAGATCTCATCGTCTATGGGGGCGGGGGCAAGGCCGCACGGAACTGGCAATGCTACTACGCCATCGTGGACACTCTCCGCCGCCTGGAGAACGACGAAACCCTACTGGTCCAGAGCGGCAAGCCCGTGGGGGTTTTCCGGACCCACGAGGAAGCGCCCCGGGTGCTGATCTCCAACGCGCAACTGGTACCTCGCTGGGCAACGTGGGAGGAATTCCGCCGGCTGGACGACCTTGGGCTCACGATGTACGGGCAGATGACGGCCGGCTCCTGGATCTACATCGGCACCCAGGGCATCCTCCAGGGGACGTACGAGACGTTCGCCGAGTGTGCCAGGCAGCGCTTCGGAGGGAGCCTGGCGGGCCGGCTGGTGGTCACGGCCGGATTGGGCGGCATGGGCGGCGCCCAGCCGCTGGCGGCGATCATGAACGGCGGTGTGTTGCTGGCGGTCGAGGTGGATCCTGCTCGGGTGAAGCGGCGGGTCGATAGCGGGTATTGCGATCGGATGTCGACCGATCTCGACGAGGCGCTCGACCTGGTCGGCAACGCCAGGGAGAAGGGTACCGCACTTTCGGTGGGCCTGGTGGGGAATATCGCCGAGGTGCTGCCGGAACTGGTGAGGCGAGGGGTGACACCGGACGTGCTGACGGACCAGACTTCGGCGCACGACCTGCGGTTGGGTTACATCCCGGCGGGATTCGACTTGGCCGCCGCGGCCGAGTTGCGGGAACGCGATCCCCAGGATTACGACAACCGGGTCCTCGATTCCATGGTGATCCATGTCCAGGCGATGCTCGACCTGCAGGCCAGGGGAGCCGTCACCTTCGACTACGGGAACAACCTGCGCGGTCAGGTGGCGGATCACCGAGGCATGAGCGAGGCGTTCCGTATTCCCGGGTTCGTTCCCGAGTTCATCCGGCCGCTGTTCTGTCGTGGAGCGGGGCCGTTCCGCTGGGTGGCGCTCTCGGGCAACCCGCGGGACATCGCGGTAACGGACGACGCGGTGTTGGAGACGTTCCCGCAAAACGAGGCCCTGGCTCGGTGGATCGGTCATGCGCGGGAGCGGGTCGAGTTCCAGGGATTGCCGGCGAGGATCTGCTGGCTGGAATATGGTGAACGGGCGGAGATGGGACTCAAGTTCAACTGGCTGGTCAAGAAGGGGAAAGTGGACGCTCCCATCGTCATCGGGCGTGACCACCTCGACACCGGATCGGTGGCCTCGCCCAACCGCGAGACCGAGGGCATGATGGACGGTTCAGACGCCATCGCCGATTGGCCTCTGCTGAACGCCATGCTCAATACCGCGTGCGGTGCCAGTTGGGTGTCCCTCCACCACGGCGGTGGGGTGGGCATCGGCTATTCGATTCACTCCGGTATGGTTTGCGTGGCTGACGGCACGGACATGGCCGACCGCCGCCTGGAACGTGTGTTGACGGCCGATCCCGGGACCGGGGTGATGCGCCACGCCGACGCAGGGTACCCGTCGGCCATCGAAACGGCGGCCGAGCGTGGTGTCGACCTGCCGATGATCGACCGCTGACCGGGGTCGGCTTCCGTGGCCACGATTCTCAGAAACATCGGCGCCCTTGCCACCTGTCGTGCGGACGGGCCGCAAAGCGAGATCCACACCATCCCGGTGGCTGCCATCGTGTGGGAGGGTGGAGAAATTCTCTGGATCGGACCGGAACGCGATCTCCCCGGGGCGTTCGCAGATGCGGAGACCTGGGATGCCGGCGGCCGGCTGGTCATTCCCGGCCTGGTCGATTGTCACACCCACCTCGCCTTCGGCGGTGACCGGGCCGACGAGTTCGAACAACGGTGCCTGGGTGCCAGCTACCAAGCCATCGCCCTAGCGGGTGGTGGTATCGCGGCCACGGTCGGAGCCACACGGGGCACATCCGAGTCGGACCTCCAGCGCCGGGCCGCAGGGTATTTGCGGGAGATGGTGCGACTGGGAGTCACCACCGTCGAGGCCAAAAGCGGCTACGGCCTGAATCTGGATACCGAGCGCAAGCTGCTGGCGGTCTACCGGCACCTCGGGCAGCGCCAGCCGGTGCGCATCG
>CAJVYZ010000312.1 GCA_913009915.1 uncultured Gemmatimonadota bacterium
GATGGAGGTATTGTAAGGAAGACTGTGCTGATAAGCTTGATAGTGAATATTTTTTTCATAGTCGGGTATATTATATGTTTTTATGTTATTTTTTTATATATTGTTTTTTTTTTTTTTTCAAGCAGAAGACGGCATACGAGATATATCAGTGTGACTGGAGTTCAGACGTGTGCTCTTCCGATCTCGATCCGGAATCGGGCGAACCGCCCGATGGAAATGGCCTCGCCCAGCGTGCTCGACGCTTCCTTGACTAGTTGGCCGACCGTCTTGGAATCGTCCTTGACGAACAGTTGTTCCGTCAGGGCGCGCTCGGCGATGAACTTCTTGATTTTCCCCTCGACGATCTTCTCGCGGATGTGCTCGGGCTTGCCACCGGCCTCGGCCTGCTCCTCGGCGATGCGCCGTTCTGACGCGACCAGATCTTCGGGAACGTCCTGGGGATTGACGCCGATCGGATCGGCCGAGGCGATGTGCAGGGCCAGGTCCTTGGCCAGCGACTTGAACTCGTCGGTCCGAGCCACGAAGTCCGTTTCGCAATTCAGCTCTACCAGAACGCCGACCTGGCCGTTGTGATGGATATAGCTCACCACCAGGCCCTCCCCTGCCACGCGGCCACTCCGCTTGTCGGCCTTGGCGATTCCCTTCTTGCGCAGCAATTCCACGGCCGCGTCCATGTCACCCTGGACCTCTTCCAGAGCCCGCTTGCAATCCATCATGCCCGCGCTCGTTCGGGTGCGAAGCTCCTTGACTTGTTGGGGAGAAACCGTCGTTGCCGTCATGATGATACACCTTCAGTGAATAGTAAAACCGCCGCCCAGGCCGGAGACGGGCCTCAGGGCGGCGGAACGACTTCCGGGCAACCCACCCCCGCGCGTTAGACGTCCCCGTTGGCCGCCGACGCCGTGGTGGGCGCCACGACTTCCGGCGCGCCGGCGCTCTCGCCGCCTGCCGCCGGCGCGTCCTCCGTGACCCGGGCGGCAATGGCCTCGGGCTTCGGCCGCCGCTTGCGGCGCGGCCGGCGGCGACGACTGTCGGCGTCGGCGTCGGCGTCGGTGCTGTAGGTCTCGCCCTCGAACTCCTCGGCGATTTCTCGCGCCGGCACCTGAGCCCGCGTTTCGCGGACCGTCTCAGCGATCGCCTGGGTGATGAGTAACACCGACCGAATGGCGTCGTCGTTCCCCGGGATTGGCACCGTGATCAGATCCGGATCCGCATTGGTATCGACGATGGCGACGACGGGGATGCCCAGCTTGTTGGCCTCCGCGACGGCGATCCGTTCTTTGCGGGAGTCGACCACGAACAGGACACCGGGCAGCCGGTTCATCTGCTTGATGCCTTCGAGATTGCGGCTCAGCTTGATCCGCTCACGCTCGAACAGCAACTTTTCTTTCTTGGTGTAGTTCTCGAAGTCGCCATCGGAGTCACCCTGTTCCAGTTCCCGCAGCCGCCGGATCTGCTTCTTGATGGTCTGGAAATTGGTGAGCATACCGCCCAACCAGCGCTCGGTCACCCAGTGGGCGCCGCACTCCCGGGCGTCGATTTGGACGACGGCCTTGAGCTGCCGCTTGGTGCACACGAAGATGATGCCTTCGCCTTTGAGCAGCACCTCACGCACCAGCGCCTGTGCGGCTTCCAGCTGGCGCATGGTCTTCTGCAGATCGATGATGTAGATGCCCGACCGCTCGGCAAAAATGAACCGGCGCATCTTGGGATTCCAGCGGCGAGTCTGGTGTCCGAAGTGGACACCGGCCTCCAACATGTCCTGCACTGTAGGTTGTGGCATTCCTGTCCTGGTCCTGTCACGCAAAGGGTTGATCCGCCACCGCATTCATCTCCCGACCGAACCCCGGAGGGGCACCCCGGTCGGGATCCTGCGATGTGTGTGATTGGCCGGTCACAGCCGGCCGGTCCAGTCTACCGCTTGGAGAACTGGAACCGCTTCCGCGCGCCCGGCTGACCGGGCTTCTTACGCTCGACCTTCCGCGCGTCCCGGGTCAACAACCCGGCGGCTCGCAACTTGAGCCGGTGGGTTTCGTCGTTCCGCAGCAGAGCCCGCGCGATCGCCAGGCGCAGCGCGCCTGCTTGTCCCGACTGACCGCCGCCCCGCACTCGCGCCTTGACGTCGAACGCCCCGAGAGTATCGGTCGCGGTAAAAGACTGCTGAATGTGCTGCACCAGCGACAAGCGCGGGAAGAAATCGCCCAACGTCCGGCCGTTGATGTCCCATTTACCGGTGCCCGGCGTGAGATACACGCGCGCCACGCTTGTCTTGCGACGACCGACCGCGTTCCACATTAACTCGACGGTGTCCGTCATACGCCTACCTTGCTCGCCTGAATCGGGAAGGGCTTGGGCCGTTGCGCTTCGTGCGGATGCTCACCACCGGCGTACACCTTGAGCTTGCCCCGCAACTTCTGCCGGGCCAACGTATTCTTTGGCAGCATGCCGAACACGGCCTTTTCGATGACCCGATCAGGGTGCTTGGCCAACAACCTCCGCACCGGCGTGTGCTTCTCGTGCCCCATGTAGCCGGAATGCGAGAAATACGTCTTCTGATCCATTTTCCTGCCGGACAACCGCACTTTCTCCGCGTTGATCACCACCACGAAGTCCCCGCCGTCCATGTGTGGCGTGAAGGTGGGCTTGTGCTTGCCCCGAATCAGCTGCGCCACGGTGGTGGCCAGCCGGCCGAGCGGCACGTTGCTGGCATCTACCAGATGCCAGTCGTGCGATATGTCCGAAGGCCGTTGTGAATACGTCCGCATGACTCCACTGTCCGCTGAGGAACCCCAAATTTACACAGACCCATAAGATACCCGGGCATATCGGCTTAGGTCAAGCGCTCGGGCCAAGCGAGTACTCGACCAGGACGTCCCCCTTTTCCACCGCCGCGCCGGGCACCACCCGGACGGCCGCCACCGTCGCGGCGGCCGAGGCACGCAATTCGTTCTCCATCTTCATGGCCTCCAGCACCACTATCCCCTGCCCCTCCACCACCGCCTGCCCCGGCTCGACCTCGACTCGGACCACCAGGCCCGGCATGGGCGCCTTGAGCACGTTCTCGCCGCTCTTCCGCCGCCCCGATCCGGTGAGCCGCCGGATGTGCCGGGCCCGCTCGTCGAGCACCTCGACCTCCCACGACTCGCCCAGCGGGGCCACCACCCAGCGCCCGTCAGGGGCCCGATGCATGGGCCAGTGGAGCGTTTTCCCGTCGATGGTCAGCTGCTTGAGTGGCGTGCCCGGGACGGCGGTCAGCTCGGCCCGGACCACCGTTCCATCGACCGTCACCCGGTCGCCCTCGACGGTCACCTCCAGCTCCCGGTCATCGATGGTCACGAAGTATTTCATCGCCGCTCCAAGAGGGTCACCGCCTCCACGTGGGCCGTCTGGGGAAAGAGATCGTATGCCGTCACCTCGGTAACGACGAATCCCCCGGCCAGTCGCTTGATATCCCGGGCCATGGTCGCCGGATCGCAGGAAAGGTAGACGATCCGCTCTGGGGCCGCGGCCAGAAGCGCGGCGACCACCGCCTTGCCCATCCCGGTGCGGGGCGGGTTGGTGATCACCAGATCGGGCGGGTCCAAACTCGGGGCCACGGTTTCCGCCGGGCCCTCGAACCAGCGGACGCCGGCCTGCTCGGGGGCGGAGCGAACGGCATCGCCGGCCAACTCCACGCAGCTGACGGTGGCGCCCGCCTCGACCAGAAGGGACGACGTTTCGCCGATCCCGGCGTACAGGTCCCACACGTGGCGGCCGGCCAGGGCCCCCAGGCGGGCAACGGCATCCCGGCGAACCCGGGCGCCCATGACCGGGTTGATTTGCTCGAACGCCAGGCCGGCCACTCTTGCCTCTGGGCCGGCGACTTGCCTGGCGTCGTCTCCCGAGTCGACCAGCCAGATACTGGCCTCGATGCCGACCGATTCGAGCAGTGCGGCGCAGGCCCCTGACTCGGGCCAGCCATCTGGAGCAACGCCGTGGGCCACGACGTGCCGGCCGCCGGTTCCGTCTTCACGCAGGGAGAGCCGGTCAGCCTGCTGGGGAACGACCTCGGGATGAGCCCTGAGCACCTGCCACATCTCCATCAATGAAGGCGCAGCGACCCGGCAGAGCTCGAGCGGGAAGACCGAGCCCAACGGCTGTCGCCGGTGGAATCCGAAGCTCCCAGTGCCTACCCGGCTGAGGGTGATCTTGCGGCGGTATGCCCAGGGCTCAGCCGCACCTTCGATCGGCGGGTCGTCGACGTCGAGGCCGGCCAGCCGGCGCCGCGCGGCGCCGACGATGGGTCGCTTGGCGGCCTGCTGGGCGGATTGGTCCCGGGGCTGGTGCTGACAACCACCGCACTGGTCGGCGTCGTAGTGGGCGCACCATGGCGGCACCCGGTGCGGAGATCGGAAGAGGACACCGCTGAA
>CAJVYZ010000313.1 GCA_913009915.1 uncultured Gemmatimonadota bacterium
CCGATGCCAGATACGCCGACAAACTGGGCTTGATGGGCAAACGAACCCCCACCATGCGCAGGAGAAACTGCCAACGGATAAACCGAAAGAAGATAAACATGGCTGTCACCGACAACAGCAACAGCAACACAAGCGGCTTCAACTGGGATAGCCCGGCGAGAAAAAGGGCCGGGCCTCCAGTCAGCCGCACCCAGACAACGGCCACGGCTGCGCCGGACAGCACCAGAACGGCCGACAGAACCGCTGGTCGTCTAATACTCATCGTGGGGTGATTGAAGTTCTGTGTTGTGAGACCCGTATAGGGATCACGTTATTCTCGTAGCCGGCACAACGCCGCCCGCACATCAATGATTGGTGGGCCATCGGTAACGGGAACTCCCCGGTAGAGAGTACTCTTATGGATACGATAGACTGCGCTTATCGTCCCGGTAGACGGCCGTAACCTCCGGTCCCTCTCCCAGGCAGATGTGTCCGCCACATAGAGCGAGAACCCTCCACTACTGGCCGCCAACGACATGCCTAGCGGCGGCGCATCCTCGACTGATTGCAGAAGGTAATTCATGGCCGTTTCATCCGCTCTCGGTTGGTGGGCGTAGTACGTCCACGGTAGCGGCGACCCACCGTAACGTTCGGTCGGTACCGCAGTCGCCCAGCCCGCGGGAAACAGTTCGTTCAACAATTCCGCACCCCTGAACACCTGCGGCCGGGAACGCGCATAGCCAGCTACCCGGAACTCGATCGTCGCCCCCACTTGCCTCGCCGTCGTGTGGGGCGTGAAATCGGCCGGTAACGACAGGAACAATGCCCCCACCCCGGCCGCTGCCGTCACCGGCCACAGCCACCGTTTGGATGGGGCTGGAAGCCGATCGGCCGTTCGCCACAACACCACCAGTGGCAGTACCATCACCGGCGAAAAATGGTGCAAGGAGATCGATCCTTGGATGAAAAAGAATCCGAAATAGGCGGCCGTGACCAGCGTCAGCATCCGGGCAACCCGGTCTTGCCATCGCCACGCCAGCAGCGCCAGTCCAGGCACTATGCCGCTGGGTATTAGCAAATACAGAATCCGC
This sequence comes from uncultured Gemmatimonadota bacterium, assembly GCA_913009915.1. GTDB lineage: Bacteria > Gemmatimonadota > Gemmatimonadetes > Gemmatimonadales > GWC2-71-9 > N074bin45. The sequence continues at coordinate 1,071 of CAJVYZ010000313.1, forward strand.
CGCCAGTCGACCACGGTAACATAGGTCAGCCGGCGCAAGAGGCCGGATGAGTCATACTCTCCTCCGGGCACGGGCTGGCCCAACCAGCTCATCAATGGCGTCATCATCGCCGCGGCCACCAGGAAAGCTGCAGCGCTCCCACCGGTCCACAACAACCAACGCCAGGGCACCGGACGTTCGGTGAGAGAGACGGCCACGATCCAAAACCCGATCAACAGCAAGCCATTGGGCGAACAGTAGAGTGTCAGCCCGACGAAAAACAGCGTCCAAAGCCACCGTTGTTGCAGGAACGCAAGTACGAAACCCAGGAAAAGGGCTACCTGCAGGGTGTCCTGCGTGGCGGGCAGAGCGATGTCCGCCATATAGGGACTGTAGCTGGCGCTAAAAGCCATCGTTGCCGCATACACAGCCAGACCCAGCCAGATGAGCCACTGGGTGACCGGCCGGATCTTCTCTTTGCGCTGGAAATCGACGAGGGCAACAATTCCGGCGAACAGACCTGCCCAAAACAGCAAGAACGGCAAACGCGCTGCAACTTCTACTTCACCGAACAGGCGGATGAACCAGGAAACTGGGTACAAGAACAACATCGAGGTCATCCCCGGAAAGCCTGCTATCGCACCGGCCGAGTCCGGCCAGAAAGGGAATGGTTGTCGCAAGAGCAGACGGGCCGATTCAAAGGCGTGGGCGCCGTCGCCGTTGAAATTCTCCCAGTAGAACTTGGGGACGAGTACGATGAGTGCCAGCGTGGGTACCAGCAGCAGGCTTAGCATGGTGGTGCGGGCAAACGGCTGACGCCATGGCCATTCGGGCTGCCATCCCCGCCCCAGCCGCAAGATGAGAAAGCCGCCGGAAACGGCCGTCAGCCCCAGCAAAACAACGGTAAATCCTCCGCCGGACAACGGGCGTCCCATTATTGCCTGCATGACCCCGGCGGTTCCGCTGGTTACGACGATACTCACGCCGAGCCCTACCAGGACCCATTGCGCCACGCTCCCCGCGGCCTTGAGGGCCAAGGTCAGCAACAGCCCTGGGGCCATCACCAGAACGAGACTGCTTAGTACTATCAATGGTCCCAGCAGATACAGCCACCCGGCGTAATCCGGCACGAGATAAGGAGTGGCCGATACCGCCAGGTGATAGTGCCCGGAGATTGTGGCGATGAGCGACCGCCCCACCAGCAGCGGCACCCCGGCAGCCAGCAACAATCCGGTTACATAGAGTCCAGTCTTCTGTGATTCATTGATCATGGAATCCGGGGAATCGTGGGCTGAATGGTGGAGGTGCCCAGGGATGTTACCCATCTGCTCTTGCCGGTGCATCGATCGAGACAGATTCAGCCATCCTCAACAGCTTGCACGCTTCGCCCGTAGAGCGCAAATTTCCTGCCAGTATTCGTGGGTCCTGGGTCATCTCGATGGTCCGTGAGCCGGTTACGAAATCGTGGTGGGAGATGCGGTCGAACGGAATTCGATTCCCGTGGTTCGCGGTATCGCGTGCGTACACAACGAGAGGGCCACCCGCGGGTAACCCCCTCGTGCCGATGGCGGTCCTGGTCTCGGCCCGAGGTAGAGACCGTTGGAAGGTCGAGGTGCCATTACCCGCCGGTGTTGGCGGAGCCCCCGCCTGGGTGCTCGTTTTCTCGTCGACGGTTACTTGCCGTATATGGTGATGACTCCGCCGGCGGGGATGGTGGCCGAGACGGGGCTTCCGGCTGAGATGGTGACGTCGGCCTGGTCCACGTTGGCTTGGGCGCTTGTGGTGTAGCTGATGCCGTAGGTTCCCCCTGGTAGGCCACCGACGGTAAAGCTCTGGCCCGAGGAGGTGCTGACGACCACCACGTAGCGGCCGTTGGCGTTGATGAACGCAACGGGCTCGAGCGCGCCCGACTGGCTGGCGGTCCCGATCCGCACCGCTCCCCGCCGCACGTAGTACATGTACTGGCGCAGGAACGGCGTCCGGCTCCCCATATTGACGATGGGGTTCGATGGGTTGGCGTCATCGACCACATAGTACTTCCCGCCATCGTCAGTGCCGGCGCTGGTAACCCAGGCAATGGTGAATTGGGCCCAGGACGAATTCATTCCTACCGTGATGTCCTGCAGGAGTTCGTTGTACGTGGCTCCGATCCATTCCAGATGAGACGTCCGGAGATTGTTCGCGGCCGCACGTGAGGCAATCGCTTGGAGGGACGACAGGCTCCGGCTGTATCGATGATACGAGATCTCTGAGAGCGCGGCCAACGCGCCGGGCTGGGCGACAATGGCGTCGAAATATCCCGGGGCGTTCAGCATGCTGGTGGTCGACGGTGCCACGAAATCCGGGGTGTAGCCCGCCGCGGTGAGGCGGGCCGCTGCCGCGGCGAGATTGGCCCCGATCCGGGCCCCACTGTAGGCTGCATTGTTGTCCGGTTCCAGGATCATCTCGATGGAATTCGGCACCCACCCATACTTACCCTGAATGTGCTGGAACACCGCCAGCATGAATTCCGCATACTCGCTTGGAGTCGTCGCGAGCATGTTGTTTGTCCCACCGAAGTCCACGAAGCACAGATTGATCCATAGTGTCTCCCCGTTGGCTGCCAGCAGCCCTCGCATGGGATTGACCACTTGGTCGATACTCCAATCAAGCTCGTTGAAGTGGAATCCCGACGGATTGATGGTATTGGGGTCGCCATTGTCGTTGATGGCGACGTATCGGTTGTTCTTCCACGTGTTCCTGCTAATGACCCCATCCCGCCAGTCCTGCCACCAATTGGTCGGATTCTCCGCGCCACTCCGAATCTCCAGGCGCACTCGGTTGATGCCCAGCTCATTGACTACTCGATCCAACACCTCCGTCCGGTAGGACTGGAAACCAGCAATATCAGTCTGACCGAGCTCCGACATCGCTTCCCAGCCCAACATCGTCTGGTACGTCGTCCCCGGTTGGAGCGTGATGGTGGCGTTGCCGGGAGCCACAACCGTCACCGCAGCCGTATCGGCCAGGCCGCTGCCATGGGTCGCCACCACTTGGTAACTCCCTGCGGTGCTGCCGGCGGTGTACAGCCCCCCAGCGGAGATGGCCCCACCCGCCGCCGACCAGGTAACCGTCACAGTGGTGGTCGAGCCGTCACTCATGTTGCCGCTGGCGCTGAACTGTTGGGTCGTGCCGGTCTGCACCGACGCGCTCGCCGGGGTCACGGCGATGGACTGAAGCGTGGGAGACGCCTGAATCTGCACCACGGCGGTGTCGGTGACGCCCTGCGACTGTTCGGTCGCCACCACCTGGAATACGCCCGGGCTCGAGGCAGCGGGGGAGACTCCGAGAACGGAAGAGCGTCGGGGAGGGGAA
>CAJVYZ010000314.1 GCA_913009915.1 uncultured Gemmatimonadota bacterium
TCCGTCAGTTAGTTTGTTGTTTTTTTTTTCAAGCAGAAGACGGCATACGAGCTATATCAGTGTGACTGGAGTTCAGACGTGTGCTCTTCCGATCTGTCGCTTGAAGGTTTCGTTCATAGGATCGAGGGTGTCAGCGTGAGGCGTCCGTCACAAAGCAAAGGCAATACCGGATGAAGGTCTTGCCGGCCCGCCACCCGCACGTCCTCGGCGTAGCCGTGCTCGCTCAACTTCCGGCCCGCGGTGCTGGCCATGAGCGCCGCATACCAATCATCACCAGATTCCTCCACCAAGTCGAGGCACCACCGGGCTTGGTCCGACAGCCCAGCCCCGCCGGCGCTCCCCACCACGTCCCTCCCGAAACGACCAGCGCAGTAGGCGTCTTCTCGCGATGGCCCGCCTACGATCCCGGCGCACACCACCATCACGGTGCCCCCGTCCCGCCACACGGATCGCGCGCGCTGGACGGCCGCCGAGAAGTTGACAGCCGCCAGCGGATGCACCGAGGCGGCGGCTGCCACCGTCCTGAGCGCCCTGGTGCCGTTGGTGGTGGTCATGACCAGGAGCCGACCGGCCACGGCGGCGGCGGTCATTTCGCCCGGGCTGTTCCCCAAGTCGAACCCGGGGACGGGATCGGCACCCCGCTCGCCGGCCAGCATGGGTCGCTCGCCCGCGAACCGGGCGGCAACCTCACGGGCCTCGTCGATACCGGTCACGGGTATGATCGCCTTGGCGCCATGGTGCAAGGCGGCACACATGGTGGTGGTGGCCCGCAGAACGTCGATCACGAATACGCAGGCGCCGGCCACCTCGTCCGGGCGCAGTTCACCCGGCGTCAGGACCACCCGCAGGTTCATGCCGGCGGCTCGAACAACTCCGGTGTGCGTTCCAGGAAATTGGTGTCGACCTTCCCGGCCACGAAGTCGGGGTGGTGGATCAGCCGGGCCAGGAAGGGAATGGTGGTCACCACGCCCTCGATGATGAAGCAGTCGAGTGCTTGGCCCATGCGCGCCAGCGCCTCGGCCCGGTCGTTCCCGCGGACGATCACCTTGGCCAGCAGGGAATCGTAGTAGGGGGGGACTTGGTACCCCGCGTACACGTGGCTATCCACCCTGACGCCGGGCCCCCCTGGAGGATGATAGGCGGTGATCATCCCCGGGCTCGGCTGGAAGTTCCGGTAGGGGTCCTCGGCGTTGATGCGACACTCGATGGCGTGGCCCCGCAACAGGTTTCCGTCGCCCCGGAAACTTACCCTCTCCCCTGCGGCCACCCGGATCTGATCCTTGACCAGATCGAACGACGTCACCATCTCGGTGACCGGGTGCTCCACCTGGATCCGGGTGTTCATCTCCATGAAATAGAACTGCCCGTCCGGGTCCAGAAGGAACTCGACGGTCCCCACGCCGACGTAGTCGATGGCGGTCGCCAGCCGCACCGCCGCCTGTCCCATACGGTCGCGAAGATCCTGGGTCAATCCCGGGCTGGGCGCTTCTTCCACCAGCTTCTGGTGGCGCCGCTGCACGGAGCACTCCCGCTCGCCCAGGTGTATCAGCGTCCCCTGTTGGTCGCCGAGCACCTGGATCTCGACGTGGCGCGGCCGGGCCAGGAATTTTTCGATGTACACGGCACCGTTGCCGAACGCGGCCAGTGCTTCGCTCTGGGCCAGGGTAAAGGCTTGGGCGAACTGTTCCTCATCCGTCGCGATGCGCATCCCCTTGCCACCTCCGCCGGCGGTGGCTTTGATGATGACCGGATAGCCCATCTCCCCGGCAATCGCCTGCGCCTCTTCGAGGTCTTCGATGATCCCCGCCGACCCCGGGACGGTCGGGACGTTGGCCTCCTGGGCTAGCCGTTTGGCTGTGGCCTTGTCGCCCATACTGCGGATCTGGTCGCCGGTGGGACCAATGAACGTGATGTTCGACGCCTTGCAGATGTCGGCGAACTCGGCGTTCTCCGCCAGGAATCCGTACCCCGGATGAATGGCGTCCGCGCCGGTGATTTCGGCCGCGGCGATCAGGTTGGGGATGCACAGGTAGGAGTGGCGGCTCATGGGAGGCCCGATGGCCACGTCGTCGTCGGCAAACCGGACGTGCAGCGACTCGCGATCGGCCTCGCTGTATACCGCCACGGTTTCCACGTCCAGTTCACGGCACGCGCGGATGACCCGCAGGGCGATCTCGCCGCGGTTGGCGATGAGAATCTTCCGGAACATTACTGCGTCAGATCAAGGTCGATGTCGGAGGATTCGATCTTGGCAGGCTCGCCGTGAATATCCGAGAAGGTCCTGTCGGAGGCGCTGTCGATCCCCGATGCACGCAAGGCGAACTCGCTCGGGTTGGAACTGAAGAACAGGGCGCTCTCGTAGGACACGATATCGTCCTTGTACCACTTCATCAGTGACTGATCGAACGATTGCATCCCGTAGGACACCGTCCCCTCGGCGATCAAGTCCGGAATGTTGAGCGATTTGTCTAGGTCACGGATGTTGTCTGCCACCGCCGCGGTGTTGATCAATACCTCCGCCGCGGGCACCCGTCCCATGCCGTCCTTGCGAGGCACCAGTCGGAGGCACACCACGGCCGACAGAGCGGTCGACAGCAGCGAGCGCACTTCCTGGTGCTGGTGCGGCGGATAGAAGGAAATCACCCGGTTGATCGTCTGCGTGGCGTCCGTGGTGTGCAGCGTGGAGAACACCAGGTGCCCGGTATCGGCCGCCTTGAGCGCCGTGTCGAGAGTCTCGATGTCTCGAATTTCGCCGATGAGAATCACATCAGGGTCTTGGCGCAGCACATGCCGCAGCGCGGAGCCGAAGCTCAACGTGTCGCTGCCGACCTCGCGTTGCGAAATGTTGGCGTTGACGTCGCGGTGCAAGAATTCGATCGGGTCCTCGATGGTGATCACGTTGACCCGCCGGTGGAGGTTGACGTGATTGATCATCGCCGATAGGCACGTCGATTTCCCCGACCCCGTGATCCCGGTCACCAGCACCAGTCCGCGCGGACGGAGCGCGATTTCCTCCAGCACCCCCGGCAGCCCCAACTCCTCGATCGTCTTGACCTCGTAGGGAATGGCCCGAAAGGCGAAGGCCAGCGTGCCACGCTGCTGGTAGATGTTGGTGCGGAACCGGCCAACTCCCGGAACCCCGATGGCGAAGTCTGCTTCCTTCAGCTCGGAAAACTCCTTGACCTGGCGCGGCGTCATGATCTGCTCCGCCAGCAACTTCAAGTCTTCCGGCTTGAGCGGAACCATGGTCAGGTTGGCCAGCTCGCCGTTGACGCGGATCGTCGGCGCCCGACCGACCTTGAGCAGCAAGTCCGATCCGTTCCGCTGCACCATCTCCACGATGGCCTGCTTGAAGTTGAACGGACGGGCGTCCTTCCTACTAGAGTCAGCCATTGGGATCCACCCGGAAAAGCACTTGGCCGTACTCGACCGGCTGGCCGTCTTCGACGCACACTTCCTTCACCACGCCCGCTATCTCGGATTCGATCTCGTTCATGATCTTCATCGCCTCGACGATGCACACGGTCTTGCCCGGAGACACCCGGCCACCGACATGGGCATACGGTTCTGCCCCGGCCTCGGGCGCCTGGTAGAACGTCCCCACCATCGGTGACTTGATCTCCTTGAGATGGGGCGCCACGGCCGGCGGAGCGGGGGCCGGAGCGGGGGCTGCCGAAGGGGCCACGTACACCGGCGCCGCGGCCGCCGGTCCGGCGGCATTGTTGGTACGGGTAATGACCACCCGCGACCCGAACCACCCTTTCACTTCGATCGAACCGATCTCCGGGGACTGGCGCAGAAGGTCGGCCAGCTTCTTCACATCACGGAGTTCGATCGACTTGATACCCGGGAGTTGCTGAAGCAATCCCGCCAGTTCCTGCATCTCTTGAGCGTTCATACGCGGGTCAGGTATTTGTCCTCTCGTCGGTCGACGCGAATGACTTCCCCTTCTTCGAGAAACAACGGCACTTGGACGGTGGCTCCGGTTTCCAACGTTGCGGGCTTGGTCCCCCCCGTCGCCGTGTCGCCCCTAACACCAGGATCCGTCCTGGTAATCTTCAACTCCACGAAATTGGGCAGGTCGACCAGCAGCACCGTCTCGTTGTGCACCAGGCCCTCGCACTCCATGCCTTCCTTCAGGTACTTCATCTGCTGTTCGCCGATCACGTCGTCGGTGATCATCACGTCGTCGAACGTCTGCATGTCCATGAAATGATAAAAATGCCCATCGGCGTAGGAAAACTGGATCGATCGCCGCTCCAGGCGAACATCCTTGACCCGCTCACCGGCGTTCCACGTCCGATCGATGACCGCGCCGGTCTTCACGTTCTTCAACTTGGTGCGCACGAAGGCCCCACCCCTGCCGGGCTTCACGTTC
>CAJVYZ010000315.1 GCA_913009915.1 uncultured Gemmatimonadota bacterium
GTTCAGACGTGTGCTCTTCCGATCTAGCTACGTCCGTGATGGCTACGGGCGGCTTCGAGGACATCCCGTTGTCGCTGATGCGGAAGACCATCGCCAAGCGGCTGGTGGAGTCGATCGGACCGGTGCCGACGTTCTATTTGACGGCCGAGATCGACATGGAGCGTACCTGGGACGCACGGGAGGCCCTGAAGCTGCTCGGCCCCGACGGCAAGGTGTCGTTCAACGACATCATTCTGAAGGCGACGGCGCTGGCGCTGAAACAGCATCCCGAGTGCAACGCTTGGTGGCAGGGCGACGCCATCCGCCAGTGGTACGAAGTCCATCTGGGAATGGCCGTGGCGATCGACGATGGTCTCATCACGCCGGTCATCCGCCACGCCGACCAGAAATCGTTGCGCAAGATCTCGGCCGAAGCCAGGATGCTGGCCGAGAAGGCCCGGGAACGAAAGCTGATGCCGGAGGAATACACCGGAGCCACGTTCACCGTGTCCAATCTGGGCGCGTTCGGCATCGATCATTTCACGGCCATAATCAACCCGCCCGAGGCCGGTATCCTGGCCATCGGTGGGATCACCCAGCAACCGGTCGTGGTCGATGGAGAGTTGGTGGTGCGCCGGCGCATGCTGTTGACGATGTCGTGCGACCACCGGGTGATCGACGGCGCCATGGGGGCGGCGTTCCTGCAGACACTGCGCGCCTTCCTGGAAAACCCGCTGGCCATGGTGTGGTAGAAGAGGGCGTAGGGCGTAGGACGTAGGAAACAGACCTGACCAATCAGAAGCCCATGACTGGAGTCGTTGTGTCCAAAAGTTTTGATGTGATCGTTCTTGGCGGTGGGCCTGCCGGGTATGTGTGCGCCATTAGGGCCGCCCAGTTGGGACTGGCGACGGCGGTGGTGGAAAAGGACAAACTCGGCGGGGTCTGCGTCAACATCGGCTGTATCCCGACCAAGGCGCTGTTGTACAGCGCCCTGGTGGCCAATACCATCGCCCACGAGGCCAAGGGCCTCGGCATCAGCGTGAGTGAGGTGGCTACCGATTACGGCGTCGCCATGAAGCGATCCCGCCGGGTATCGGAGCAAAACTCCAAGGGCGTGGGGTTCCTCATGAAGAAGAACGATATCACCGTGATCACCGGCGCGGGGACGCTGCAACCAGGCAAGAAGGTAGCGGTAGGGTCTGACGTCTACACCGCCACCAAGGGTGTGGTGATCGCCACGGGATCACGGGTGCTGGGCATCCCGCCGGCGGGCCTAGACCTCGACGGCAAGACCATCATCAGCTCCGACGACGCGCTGTTTCTCGAGCAAGCACCCGAGAGCCTTGCCGTCGTGGGCGCCGGAGCCGTGGGCTGCGAGTTCGCCGACATCTTCAACGCCTTCGGATCGAAGATCACGCTGATCGAAGCCTTGCCGCGCATCCTCCCGCTGGAGGACGCCGACTCGTCCGAGACCGTCGCCAAGAGTTTCAAGAAGCGGAAGATCACCACCATGGCCGGGGCCATGGTCAAGAGCACCACGATCACCGACGCGGGGGCCGCACTGGCAGTGGACGCCGGCGGAAAGAGCCACACGGTCGAGGTCGAGGTGGTGCTGGTGGCCGCCGGACGCGCCGTCAACACCGAATCGATCGGCCTGGAGGCGGTGGGCATCGAACTGGATGAGCGCGGCTTCATCAAGGTCGACCGGGCCAGCCTGCAGACCGGCGTCAAGGGCTACTACGCCATCGGTGACGTGGCCGGTCCACCGATGCTGGCGCACAAGGGCAGCCGTGAAGGCACCGTGGTGGCGGAACGCTTGGCCGGACAGACCCCGCACGCCATTTGGTACGACAACATCCCCCGGGTGACCTATTGCCACCCTGAAGTAGCCAGCATCGGCCTTACCGAAGACGAGTGCCGTGAGCAGGGGCTCGACTACCAGGTGGGCAAGTTCCCCTTCAGCGCCAACGGGCGCGCCCGGGCGAGCAACGCCACGGACGGCTTCGTCAAGATCATTCGCGACAAGGCCTACGGCGAAATCCTGGGGGCCCATATCGTGGGCGCCGATGCCTCGGAGATGATCCACGAACTGGCCGTCGCGCGCCAAAACGAGTTCACCGTCGAGGAGATCGACCTGGCGGTCCACGCGCACCCGACCCTGTCGGAGGCCGTGGCCGAGGCGGTCCTCGATTCGATGGGCCGGGTCATTCATACGTGACCGATCCCCCGCGCCCACCGCCCATCTCCATCGAAGACGAGGACCGTGTGGGTTTGGCCTTTCTGGCCATGGCCATTTCGGTCACCATCGGGATCGGACTCGTCACTGTGGCGCTGTGGGTCGTGAGCACGTTGCTGGCCGACATGCCGCCGAGCGACAGGCCCGTCATCGATGGGGCGGCATTCTATGTCCTTGTCGGCGGCACGATGCTCGGCGTCGCGGTAGCCGGACTCATTACCTGGACGCTCCTGTCCCCGGTGCGCTCGACGTACCGGCGGGGCGGATTGTCGTTCGTCAGCGCGTTCGCCACCGCGGCGGGCATGCTGGTGACCATGCCCGTCAACCAACTGGCCGGGCGAACCGGGCTGGTGGTCATAGTGGCGCTGTGCGGGGTGGTCGCCCTGCTGTTGAGCCGGCGGCTGAGCGCCGTTCGCGACGATTCATGACCTCGCTGCTGACCGTGAATTTGGGGTGCCGCGATTACGGCGACGTGCTGGCGCTCCAGCGTGACCTGTGTCAGGCACGGCTACACGGAGAGGCCGACAGCGACGTCCTGCTCCTGGTGGAACACCCTGATGTAATCACGCTCGGCCGGGGAACGAAGCCGTCGAGTCTCACCCACGACCCGTCCGCCCTGCGCCGACTCGGTTACCAGGTCCACGAGATCGAGCGTGGCGGGGACGTGACCTACCACGGACCCGGTCAGCTTGTGGGCTACCCCGTGCTGGACCTGCGACATCACCGGGAGGACCTCCACTGGTACCTGCGGCAACTGGAGGCGGTCCTGATCGACGTGCTGGCGGTGTTCGATGTACCTGGGGAGCGTGTCGCGGGTTTGACCGGTGTCTGGACTCAGGGGAAAAAAATTGCCAGCATCGGCATCCACGTGAAACAGTGGGTCACGTTCCACGGATTCGCCCTGAACGTGACGACCGATCTGTCGCGATTCGAGAGCATCGTCCCGTGCGGTATCGACGGCGTGGTGATGACCAGTATCGCGCACGAACTGGGGAGCGAAAACGCCCGTCCGACGCTGTGGTCGGAGACCGTGACGGCCGTCGTCGACGCCATGGGCCGTACCTTTGACCGGGATGCCACACTGGTTCCGCTGGAAACGCTGTCGCGGTTCGGGTTCACACGGGTGTAGCCGCCACCCGGTTGCCTTTGACGATCAATCGTATGATCGTTCCGGGTATGCCGATCACGCCATCCGGGAAACCAGCCGAAGCGCAGGCCAAGGAATGCGCCGAAGAGATTCTCCGTGCGGCCGCGAGTTGGGCCAAGGAGGCGCCGGCGGAACTCACCCCGGCTATCCGGGCGGTGTGCATTCGCCTGGCGGAAATGGTCGCCGACCAGCGGCACTACCTCACACCTCTCCCCGAACCGCAGGAATCCGAACGCCGCAAGATGCTGGAGATGCTGGCCGACGGGCTTCGCAGCAAGCCGATCACCGACGGAATCGAGCACGACCTGCAGCAGTTGGCCGACCTCGAGCTTCGATCCACAGGCAGCTGGGCCATGGTACCGACGGCCCAGGCGCAGTGGATCACCACGGCCATCCAGTTTCTCGACGGTCGCGCGTCCCAACTCCCCGACGGTGAACGACCCGATCCCTATTGGGCCGACGACGTCGTGGCCGGAATCATCGTGTCGGTCCGGGCCGTCATCGGCGTGGACGAACTCCAGGCCCGGTATGCCACCCCGCCCGGCGCCAACCGGGTGACGGAAGAGTCCTAAACCGACTGGTCGGCGAACCGCTCGAAGAACCGTCCGAAGATCGCCACCCCATCCCACAATTGTTGCAGGTTTAGTTTTTCGTTGGGCGAATGCAGCCCGTCGTCGGGTAACCCCACGCCGGTGAGCAGGATGGGCGCCCCTCTGAGTCCCAGGCTGGCCACCACGGGGATCGACCCGCCCGACCGGATCGCTACAGGCCCCCGCCCCACCACTTCGGTGAACGCCTCGTCCAGCACGGCAAAGGCCGGCTGAGTAACGTCCACCTGGACCGGATCAGCCCCGTGGATGGGGCGCACCTCGATGTCCGCGTAGTCGGGCGCCACGGCGCGCACCGCCTCCTCTAGCTGTCCCAGCAGATCGGAAGAGCGTCGTGGAGGGAAAGAGTGTAGATCTCGGTGGTCGCCGTAGCATTAAAAAAAAAATGTCGATAAACTGC
>CAJVYZ010000316.1 GCA_913009915.1 uncultured Gemmatimonadota bacterium
GTAGTGGGAGAAGGCGATGGAAAAAGTGGCGGGGGGGGAGACGGCCGACGTGTGGCGTGCGTGGCAATCGATCTCACCGTGCAGCGTGCCGTGGGGATCCTGGGTTTCGCCTTGGGGAGCGAGAGGAGAGGAGCAAATGGCACCTAAGGCGAGCACGCCCCAGACCCGACCGAAACATCGCTGTGTGTTACGCATGACAGTCCTTGCAGGCTGTATCCAAGGGGGTGAACCGGGTCACGGACCGTCCGTTCACCTGCTCGACCGGGTGGCACGCCGCGCAGGGCACGTCTCGATGGGCGCCGTCCAAGGGGAATCGGGTCGCCTGGTGATCGACGGTTGCGTTGGCAAATTCGCCGACCGTGTGGCAGGCCGCGCAGTCCGATCCGGGAAACTGATTGGCGTGGGGGTTTTCATCCTCATGGCATGACATGCACTGTGCCTCTTCTACGCGGAAGGAGATCCGCCCGGCCTTACTGTCATGGCAATCGGCGCACGCCACCAGAATGTGCCGTCCTGCGAGAGCGAAGTCGGTATCGCTGGCGTGCCGGCCTGGCCCGAAACTGGTGGGGATCCAGCCGTCTTCTCCGTGGCAATTGGTGCAGACAACCCCGCCGGTGGTTTCCCGGAACTCGTCCTCGTGGTAGTCGGTGTGGCATGATACGCAGTCGGTCACTACCGGCTTGGGATACCGGCGCCCGGCCGACCCTCGGGTAAAGGTGAACCGCAACCCCACCGGTGCCTCGCCTCGCGTTGTATGGCAGACGGTACACGTGGCGCCGGCGTGCGCGCCCCGCAAATCGAAGTCCGTGGTGCTGTGGTCGAATCCGCCCTCGAACCGGGTACGGTTGATTCGGTTCCAGCCTCCCGTCGAGTGGCATCGGGAGCAGGCTCCGGCCATCGACCCCTGGTGGGAGTCGCGATGGCAGTCGTTGCACCGGCCAAAGGCCAAGCCGGTGAACACCGTGGTCGGATTTGTTCCTTCGATGGGTCTGGACGGGTGACACGCCTCGCACGTGGTGGTCCGGTGTGCGCCGGTCAGACGGTAATCCGTGCTGTCGTGATCGAACCGGGGAGCCTCGTCCCACACGCGCTCCGTATGGCATTGGTCACACGTCCGCTCGGCAAACTGATCCTGATGTGGGTCGTCTCCGCCGTGACACGACTGGCAGGCCTGTTCCAAACCCAGGAACGTCGAATTGAGCGCCCCGTGCCGGGACTTGAACTGGCGCACGTCGCTCGCTGCTACCAGGTCGGCGGTGTGGCAGTCTCGGCACCCAATGTCGGCGTGGGCGTCCACCAGCGCGTAGTCGATTGAATCATGAGCGAAGGCAGCCGTATCGAACGCCATCATCCGGTACTCCCTGCCAAGGTGGTCGCGGTGGCACTTGGCGCACCCCTCCATGTCGTAGGCGCCATGTAGTCCGTCTCCCCGTTCGATACGAGTCTGCAGCGGGGTATGACAGGTAAGGCATTTCTCAGTCGAGGGCCCCTTCTGCCGCAGTTTGTGGCACTGCGTGCATTGCCGAATACCCTCGAACTCGCCGTGGGCGGAGGCGAGCTTGCCCGGCGAGATCAATTGGGCATCCAGTGGCGACACGCGCGCCAGCATCGTTGTGGCGACCACGGCTGCGAGGATGACACCGGTTCGGCTCAGAAGACCCACGTGTACCCGAACATCACTGCTACGGTAATGTGGACAGCGAGCACGAGGGCCATCACCATCGTGAGGGGAAGATGAAAGACATGCCAGTAGCGGAACATCCGCTGGAAGGGTGTGAGGAGCGCCATGCGCTGTTCCAGGGTGATCTGCTGCTGAACCGCGGACACGAGGTCGCGCTGGAGGGTCACGGGAACGCTCGTCTGCTTCAGGCGCTGCGCGAGCTGTCGCCTACGAAAGCGCTTGGTAATGTCGTAGCGCATCGTCAGCCACAGCGCATGGATGAGCCCCCGTGGTGTCTTTCCCGTGCCTACCAGGAGAAGCTGCTTCAGCGAATCGGCCTCACGGGGGTGGTCGCGTGTTATCCGCTCGATGAGGTCGGCTTTGCTCCGTTGCACTGCGGCTCGCGTCACCGCGTGCCCGTGCATGGTCCTGGGGATGTGGCCATATACGTAGCGGCCAAAGATGCCGCTCAGGGTCACGGCCGCCATGCTCCAAAAGGCGATCGACACGATGCCGCCGAAGCGGAAGCTGGTGTGGAGCAGGATCAGGTAGGGACCGAGGGTGCACAGGAAGATGTGGACACCCAACCAGGTGTTGAGTTTGCCGACGTTGCCCAGCAGCGGTAGCCGTTTGCGCACTGCGTACATCGAGACACCGAAGAGAATGAGGAAGGTGCCGATGAAGCCGTATCCCAGCCCTACCGTCCCCGCCGGCTTGAGTTGGTCGTGCAGGTGGTGCAACGGACGATCGGCCAGGGGCGTGGTGTAATAGTCCCATCCCCAGGCCATCGCCGTACCGGTAACGGCGAGCCAGGCGGCAATCAGCAGCCACTGAAGCAGACGGCCTGGGCGATCGCTGATTTCGGCGACGCGACCGATTGCCGGTGCGACTGCAGTCCGTGAGGGAAGTGCTTCGACCCGTATACCCGACCCCATTTATCGGTTCTCCATGGTTGGCATTGGACTGTGAAAGTGACCTAGTTGGATGGAACCATCTGTGACGGGGATTCCAATTTCGCAGGGCGATAAGGCGCACGTTTAGGGCAATCTCCGGACCGCTGGGGCCGAGGTCATGAACAGTCCGTCAGATGGGGGTTTTGTTCGACGGGAACTGATGACGAGACATCGTTTCATGGCAGGGTGGCACGTTTCGTTACGCAATTTCGTGCAGGTACGGCCGAGCGACCAGGGGTTTCGGGAGGAGCACCACTCCGGCACCCCAACGGTTTGGGCTATCACTATGCGGCACAGTGAGTTAACACGTTTGATGTCAACAATACCAGCTACGGCACGGCCATTGCTTTTCTGCTCGACCGACAACTCAATCACCCATGACCGTGCAACGACCATTGGAGGCACTTCATGAAGACCAATCGCATCTTCCGAGCGCTTGGCGCGCTGGCCATCGTTGGCCTTGTCGCCGCGTGCAGCGACAGTCCGACCAGTCCTGGCGTACAGCCGCAGATCACCAACCTAGTCGATGACTTTGCTTATCAGGTCAGCGACGTGCAGAACTACAGTTCCACCGACAGCTATACCTGGCAGAATACCGGTACCGGTGCGTCGGTCGACCAGTCGACGTCGCTCACCAGCGGTTCCGCCACGCTCATCCTCCTCGACGATACCGGGGCCGAGGTATACTCCCGGTCATTGAGCGACAGTGGTTCGTTCCCCACCATCGCCGGGACCGCCGGGAACTGGACGATTCAGATCGTCTACTCGTCCACCGTCAGTCCGGCGGTGAATTTCCGGGTCCAGAAGGCCACTCCCTAAAGAAGCCTTCATGCAGCAAGGAGCACTGGGCTCAGGCACATCGTGTCGGAGCCCTTTGCGTTCTGTTATCAACTGCCGCGCCCTGCAGGGACCGGACGTACACCCTGTCCCCGGCGGGCTCCGGCCCCCGGGGTCTCCTCGAGGGCCCTCACTGGCGCGACCAGCCACCCGCGGGTAAGATTCGCCGCTTGTCTCATACGGTTCGTCTACACGCAGAGGGTGATCATGAAGGCTGGTACGCTGCTGTCGCTTGGTTTCCTGTCCCTGTTCGTCTCCCACGCACCCCTGGCGGCCCAGACCGTGGCGTCCGACGCCTCGGCCGCCGGGGTGATCGGTTTCGCCTCGGCCGTAGTAGTCAGCGGCGACGAGATGTTCGTCGGCCGGCCGGGGGCGTTTCCCGGGTTTCCCATGCCGCCCTCACGGGCTGCTGGAGTCCACGTTTTCAGCCGGGACGCCGAGGGCAACTGGGTCGAGACGGCGATGATCGCCACGCCCAACGGCGATGAGACCGACGGGTTCGGGCAAAGTCTGTCGGTAGCCGGCGACATGCTGGTGGTCGGAGCCCCCCTGGCCCGCGAAGGCGCCGGCGCGGCTTACGTGTATCACCGAAGTGAAGGTGGCGGCTGGGAGCGGGTGGCCACGTTGACCACCGACGACGCGGGCGAAGGCGCTGCACTAGGATCGGCGGTGGTGGCCCGGGGGCACATGGCGGTGGTGGGCGCACCGGGGTACAACGGTCATGGCATCGCCTACGTGTTCGGCCGGCACGATGAGGACGGCTGGCGCGTGCGTCATACCATGGAGCCGGATTCGCTGCCTGACGGCGCCCGGTTCGGGGCCGCCATATCCATCGGCATGGAGATCGGAAGAGCACACGTCTGAACTCCAGTCACCCTGATATACCCCGTATGCCGTCTTCTGCTTGAAAAAAAA
>CAJVYZ010000317.1 GCA_913009915.1 uncultured Gemmatimonadota bacterium
TGTGTTCTATCTTTTTTTTTTTTTTAATGATACGGCGACCACCGAGATCTACACTCTTTCCCTACACGACGCTCTTCCGATCTACTGCTCGTCGAGTCGCCGGTAACTTTCCGGAACCAACTGTGGTTCAGCGCCATCCCACGACGTCCGCTGGCGGAAGAACATATGATCGGCGGGGAACTCACCCCGGGTTGGCAGGCCGTCGGTCGGCGGAGATTCGGGGAAGTA
Source organism: uncultured Gemmatimonadota bacterium (assembly GCA_913009915.1). Lineage (GTDB taxonomy): Bacteria > Gemmatimonadota > Gemmatimonadetes > Gemmatimonadales > GWC2-71-9 > N074bin45. The sequence goes on from CAJVYZ010000317.1 coordinate 229, forward strand.
GTCGACCATGTGGCGGAGCACCGTCTGGCCGTCGGTCCAGGCATTGAAGTCCCCAGTCATCACGGTGGAGATCGGATGGCTACTGATGGAGTCTTGACAGGCGCCCTGGCACAGGCCTGCCTCCACGAATGGGCGCCCGGAGCGTGATCGCTCGATGAGAGCCAAAGCGTCCACTATGCCCAACGCCTGGCGGAGGCGCGAACTGTTGCCCGTCTTGAGCACCCGCCACAGGCCGGGCGACACATCCAGGTGAAGACTGAGGACCCTCAGGCTGTCACCGGCGGGATGGCGCACGGTAGCACCCACGACGATACGGCGCTGAGTTTCGAACGGCAGCTCGATGGCGAGAAAGTCGTGCAGCGGCAGCGACGACAGGATGGCGTTCCCCTTGTCCTCGCGCTGGCCATCGAACTCCGTGGCCCCGTTGCGCATCGACGGAGAGTAATAGAGTGCCAAGCCGCACCGTCGGGCCAGCGTAACGATGTCCTGCCGCCCGCTCCGCGGCTCTTCGTCGATGGCCAACGGTGCGGTCTCGCCCTCGGGGAACGGAGGGATGGCGGCCGACCGGCGATAGGCCTCCTGCACCATGAGGACGAAGTGGCGGAATCCGTCACCGGTAGTGGACCGTTCGTCGTCACAGGTCAGCAGGAGTTCGTCGTGAAGGAATCGTACCAGGTCGCCCGACCCTCCCTTCAGATTCCATGTCACCACCAGAAGCGGGTCGTATCCGGCATCCGGCGACAACGTGGCGCCCGGTACGGAGTCCACCACGGCCGGCCCCACGGTTTGGCACCACAAGGCCAGCTTGGTGCTGTCGTGCGGCTGCGCCGGGCCCACCCAAGAAATCGCCTGTGTGGTGGCCGAGTGATCGCTTTCGGGGCAGTGGTAGCCGAAGGGGTGCGGCTGCATCGTGTGGGGCACGGCACAGCCCGAGAGGCCGAGGGCTCCGCCCAGCAACAAGGCCGATCCGACGGCGGCGTAGGCGATTCGCATCAAAACCGGATGTTGATGGGAATGGTGACGGATTGGGCCGTGCCCTCGGCCTGGGCCTGGAAGCCTCTCAAGACTAGTGAGCCGATGCCACCGATGGCCATGCCCAGGAGCGTGGCATCGGTGGCGTTGACCAGGTCGAACCGGGGGATCAGCTGCCACGCGACCATGCCCACGATGGCTCCGGCGCCGAGGCCGATCAGCGCGCCCTCAGGACTGATACCGACCGCCATGCCTATGGCACCGGTAGCTACCACGTCCCCCCAGGTCGAATAGAGGATGACCTTCTTGACGACCAAGCCGACGCCGCTGCCGATGGCGAATCCAATGGCGGCGCCGGTCGCCATCCGCTCCACTTCTTCCAGGTTGCCGGATCCGATGGCCATTCCCGAGGCCAGCCCAAGCGCCGTTCCCATGATCGAACTGGTCCGCACGCATCGGGCCCCGGCATAGGTGCGGGTGCACGGGAAGATCGATCCCACTGCCGCGAACGTGCCGCCGGCCACGCCGCCCAATGCCGCCCCCACGGCGGCGGCTCCCGATGACCCCGCGGTTTGGGCGGGCGCAGTCGCCGGACTTGCCGCTAGGATCAGTACCAGCGCAAGCGTTGTCGCTGGGCGAGAAAGTGGTAGTGTGGCCATGGTTGTAATCAAACATAGGCTGCTCCGGGCCGGCTATTGCAGCGACTGGAGCAAACCGGTAAAGATGTCGTAGCTGGCCCCGAAGCTGACTCCGAGGCGCTTGCCCACGAATCCGGGCCCGAAGCGGTAACCCACGTCGATCTTGGCCGCGGAGGCCCGCGAACCGATACTCGAGCCTAACCGGAGCCCCACTCCGACATTGCCGCCCCAGCGGCGTTCCTGGCCATCATACCAGGCTCCGCCATAGTCGACGAATCCGGCGTAGCCGATGCCCAGGAACCCAAGCACGCTGTCCCACCGGTAGTTGCGGTATTCGAGCGTCCCCCAGAGGGTTCGGTCGCCGACGAATGCGTGGGCGCCGAATGTGCGAGGACCATAGGTCAGGCCCAGGTCGAACTCCTTCCCTGGCGCCTGGTTTTTCATAGCCCCTGTTTCCACGTGGACGAACAGCATCTGCTTTTCTGACATCTTCCCCGCCCACGTGCCCCGGAGGATGACCGTGCCAGAGTCGAGACCGGCGCCGCTGAACAGACCGGTGGCTTGCAACGAACCGACCATCACCGTCGACCCGGCCTGCTTGCCCACGGAAATCCGGACCTCCGGGCCGATCCCCCATGAGGCGTAGCCGAAGCCTTGGGGAGCTACCCACGCGGTTACATCCAGGGCCGGGCTGAGGTCGATATCTTCGCCCTGGCCGAACCCCTGAAAGAACCGGCCTGTCATGAAATGGGCTTTGCGGTAGGAAACGGTCAGGCCCACCGTCCCTGTGGTCGTGTCGGCGACCGGCTGTTGGGGGCTGCCCTGAAGCAGGTAACCCTCGCTGCGCACCAGCAGGTCGATTCCCAGCCGCAGATAGCGCTGGGCGCTATGCCGTGCGGCGATGGAAGTCGTCAGGCGGTTGCTCAGAAGTGTGTGGTCGTAGATGAGGCTGTCCAGGCCCACACCGTCCTGGCGGAACTGGAATCTCTGCTCGTCCGCAATGTTCCCATAGAGCACGGCCGACCAGGGATCCGGGAAGGCACGATAGGGGACGCCGGCATCCCAGCTCCCCGTGTTGCCGGCCGAGAGATTCTGGAATGAGCCGCCACCGGCGAGCCTGGTGGAACCGGCCTGAGGGACCCTGAAGGCGAGGTCCATGCCGTCTCGATCGACCAGCTTGACGTAGGCGATGCTGACCAAACTGGCCGTACCCAGGAGATTCTTTTCCGCGATTCCCAGGGTCATGGTAAGGCTTCCTGAGGAGCCAGCGATGCTGAACTTGGGGCTCAGGCTCCAAGCGTCGCGTGTCCGGACCAGCACCGCCAACTTGCCATCCCGTGTCGCTGTGTCGATGGAAACTTCCTGGAACACATTGAGCGCGCGCAGGGTCCGTTCGCTTTCGGCGACTCTCGACATGTCGAGGGTGTCGCCCGCCTGGAACAGGATCGTCGCCTCGATCACCCAGCGGCCGGTTCGCGGGTGGATTGCGTTGCCCGCCTTGGCAACGAAACTGCCCTCTCCCTGCTCCGCCAGGAAGACGTTGTCGCGCTCGATGATGACGGTGTCGATGACCGGTCCGGCCGCCGCTCCGTCCTGACCGTAGAGGAGACGGGGGACGGCCAAGGCGATACCGACGAGGATGAAGGTGGTGCGCATTCCGGATATAATAGCCTCCCCAGGCCTTCTAGGCATGGCCTGGGGTGGCGACCGTACCGGGAAGGGGATGCGCCCAGCGCCGCGGGACCGTACTATTGGGGTCCACGTCTGAGGACTCAATGATCATCTACGCCGGGACCAGCGGCTATAGCTATAAGGAGTGGAAGGGGCACTTCTACCCCGAAAAATTTCCGGCTGGCAGCATGCTGTCCTTCTACGCCGAGCGGCTCCCGGCCGTGGAGATCAACAACACGTTCTATCGACTGCCCAAGGAAAGCGTGCTCGACGGTTGGGCGGCACAGGTGCCGGAGGATTTTCGATTCTCCATCAAGGCCAGCCGGCGTATCACCCATTTCAAGCGGCTCAAGCAAACTGATGACGAAACAGCCTACCTGCTGCGGGTGCTGGGAACGCTGGGACCAATGTTGGGCGTCGTTCTCTTCCAGCTACCGCCCAACTTCAAGAAGGACCTCCCGCGCCTGGAGTCGTTCCTCGACCTCCTGCCCCCGCGGGCACCGACGGCGTTCGAGTTCCGCCACGAATCGTGGTTCGATGACGACGTTGTCGCTGTCCTCCGGGACCGTGGCTGTGCCCTGTGCTTGGCCGACACCGACGATGGTGACCCACCGCCCTTGGTCGATACCGGGAGCCTCGGCTATCTCCGGCTCAGACGGGCCGACTACAGTGATGAGCATCTGCGGGCGTGGGCCGACCGGATCAGGGGCCAAGCATGGGATCGCGTATTTGTGTTTTTCAAACACGAAGACGAGGCCGCCGGCCCCCGCATGGCCCAACGGTTCCTCGAGCTGGTGGGGCAGGGGGCGCCCGACTGATGTCGCGAGCGTTCGTCAACGAAG
>CAJVYZ010000318.1 GCA_913009915.1 uncultured Gemmatimonadota bacterium
CCAGGCGGGACGGTCGAGAAATCGGCGAGCCAGTCCCCGGTGCCGGCCTCGAGCCGATCCTCACGATCTAGAACGGCAACCAGATGCCGAAGCATGGCCGCCACTCCGCGCCCGAGCGCCTCGCCCATGTCGGCGATCTCGGACACCCGTGTGCCCTCGTCTTCGACGGGTGCCCGTCCAATGGTGACGGGGACGGTATCGCTCATACGGTTGCCTCGTCTGTGACCAGCGCTCGCTCCAGCAGTTGGGCGATGTCGACGACTTCGATCCTGCCTTCGTTGCCCGTTGTCTTCACCGCGTCTGTGTACATGACCATGTCCTTTGGACAGGCGACCACAAAGAATCGTACGTGCTCGCCGAGCGATACGGCCTCACGAATCCGGTTCTCGGCCGGACGCTCGTCCAAGTCGGAGTCATCCATCCAGATTCGGCCGCCCCCGGCCCCGCAACAGAAGCTGTCTTCCCGGCAGCGTCCCATCTCGATCAGGTCGAGTCCGGTGGCCCGGATCAGTCTGCGGGGCGCCTCGTATTCCTCCGCATAGCGGCCCAGATAGCAGGGGTCGTGATAGGTGGCGCTTGCCTCCAGCGAGTCGAGGTTCAGCTTCGCCGAGCTGACCGCGGAGTCCAGGACTTCGGTATAGTGCACGACCGGCACCTCGAGGTCGTACTCGTTGCTCAGCGTGTTCAGCGAGTGGGGGTCGGTCGTCACGATCTTTGAGAATTGTGACTCGCCGAACACGTCGCGATTGTTGTCGCGAAGCATCTCGAAGAGTCCTTCCTCTCCTGCTCTTCGCACGTCGTTGCCAGAGTTGTGTTCGCCCTCATACAGAATCCCGAAGTCGACGCTGGCTCGACCGAACAGACCGGCGACGGTTCTGGTCACCTCGACGGCTCGGGGATCGAACGAGGCGTAGTCCCCAACGAACCACAGATATTCGGCGGCCTCGGTGCGGATGTCCTTCGGCTTCGGGTCGACTCCCTTGGTCCAGCGGGCCCGCTGCTTGGCCGACTTTCCGAAGCTGTTACCGGCCCTGGTCAGAGATTGGAAGGCGGTCTGCAGGCCCGCCTCGACGTCCCCTACGTCAACCAGACGGCGTCGCAGTTGCACGATGGTCGGCACGTGCTCGATCCCGACCGGGCAGACTTCCATGCAGGCCATGCAGGTCGTACAGGCCCACAACGTCTCCGTCTTGATGACGTTGCCGGCCACTTCGACGGCGTCAGGGTGCCCTGGTTCGGCGCCCGGCCCGTACCAGAGTTTGATTCCGGCGCTCCGGTCGGCGAACTCCCGAATATCGAGGATCAGGTCTCGTGGTGATAGGGGAGCACCCGAAGCCCTGGCCGGGCAGACCTCATGGCACCTACCACACTTCGTGCAGGCATCGGCGTCCAGCAGTTCCTTCCAGGAGAACTTCAGGAGGGATTCGTAGCCGGGGGCGGCGGAGTCCTCCACGTCTGGGAGGCGCCGCGCCGAGTCTGGGTCCGTGAAGAGCAGATCGGCCGCGTCGGTGATCATGTGCATGGCCTTGGAGAACGGTATGTAGGCCACGAACGCCAGTGCCGAAAGCCCGTGCACCCACCATGTGATCACCCGCGCCAGCTCGTTCCCGCCTTCGCCCATCCAGGAGAAGAGCCATGCAATCGTCCAGCCGGAAAAGGCCACGACCTCGAACGAAGGGAAATCGTTGGCTGCTATCCGAAACCCCTCGAGCAGGAACCCGCTGACTGCGATGAACAGCAGCAGGCCGAGGAACGCACGATCATCGAGGCTGTAGCCCGACCGGTCGTACTCGTCGGGTTCACGATCGACCCTCTCGTAAGACAGGCGGAACGGCTCGCTGCGTCTTTTGAATCCCAGGAACAACAGGCCGGCGATAAAGCCAAGGCCGAACAGGTCCAGCAAGAACGCATAGACGACGTAGAACGTCCCGTTCCAAAACTGCCATTCCGGCTTGTTGAGGATGAACTTGATGATGTCTGCGTCGATGGCGATGATCGTGGTCCCGACCAGCAGAACCATGAATCCCCAGAAGACGAAGAAGTGGGCGACCCGCACCGCCGGATCACGTTTGCCGATGGTGCGCTGCGACGAGATGTCGCCGATGGCCACCGCCAGCCGCCTCAAAGTGAGTCGGCCAGTCGCTGTTCCCCGTCGGTATTTGGCGAAGCGGCGCCATGCCCCGTATACGAAGATCAGGATGGCGACGAGGGACAGCACGTAGAACACGACGATCGCCGAAACCCCGAAGGATTCGAAGACCTCGCGACCTTCCACGGTGGCGAGTACGGCCACGCGTTCAGTTGTCCAGGAGGTCGGTTAGTTCCGGCAGGAGATCAAAGATGTCGCCGACCCAACCGTGGTGGGCGACACCGAAAATCGGGGCCTGAGGGTCGGTGTTGACGGCGATGATCGTCGAAGAGTCCCGCATGCCTTCGATGTGCTCGGGCGCTCCACTCACGCCCAGGGCCAAGTAGACCTTGGGAGTGACCGTGAGACCGGACTTGCCGACCTGGCGGCTCTTGGCCAGCCAGCCCTGGTCGATGATCGGCCGCGAAGCCGCCACCGCGCCGCCGAGCGCCTCGGCCAGTTCCTGGGCCTCTTCGATGTTGTCCTCCGATTCGATACCGCGGCCCACCACCACCAGGACCTCTTCGGTGGTGATATCAACGTCGCCGCCCTCCGGTTCGCTGAGTTCGATGAACGTCGTACCGGGCGCGCCCGCCGCTTCGGACAAGACCTCGACCTCGCCAACGCCGCCGCTCCTGCCCGCCTCGGCCTGGCCGGCACCAGATAGCAGGGCGAACACTGCCCGGTCGCCCTCGACGGTCACGTCCGCCTCGATCTTGCCGGCGTACAACTGGCAGGTCGCGGTGAGGTCACTTTCAGCGTCGATGGACTGGCAATAGGAAACCAGCGGGAGGTCGTTGCCAATGGCAATGTGTGACGCAACGTCCATGCCGACCGAGGTGTACGGCACCAATACGATTTTGGGGCTTCGGGAGGAAACGAGGTCCGCGCAAATGCCGGAGTGCCCAGTTGGGTCGAAGGCTGCGGTCCCGTCGACCACTGCCAGAATACGATCAGCTCCGCCCAGCGCGGCGGCCATGGCTTCTGCGTTGGCTCCGACTACGGCGGCCTCCACCGATCCGCCCGTTTGCGAAGCGAGTGCACGGGCTATTGCCAATGCTTCGAATGTGGCGTCCGTGAACGAACCTTGTAGATGTTCTGCGATGACCAAGACGTCTTCGCTCATACGGACACCCCCGCTCCGCGGATGATCTCCAGGATCCGTTCTGCTGCGGCCGACTCATCCCCATCGATCATGGCGGCCCCCTCTCCGGTGTCCGGGATTCGCACCGCGTCGATTCGCACCCGCGAACTCGGTGCCGGCGGTGTCGCGTCGACTTCGTTCAGGGCGCCTGATTCCTGGGCCTGGCGAATTCGGCTCACCGCCACGTATCTGGGTGCCTGGCGCGCCGCCTGAATTCCGAGGACCGCCGGCAGGCTCACCTGATAGTCGGCGGTGATGCCGCCCCAGTACTCCTTGGTCGCTCGCAGGCCGCTGTCGTTCGGATTCGCGCCGACCACCACCGAGACGTGGGGCAGTCCGAGGCGGGCCGAAAGGAGCATGCCGACCTGCCCGTCGATCTCGTCCGTGGCCTGGACGCCGCAGAAGACAGCGTCGTATGAAAGGCTGGCCAACGCTCCGGCAAATAGTTCGGCCTGGGCGTGGGAGTCGAGGGCAGGTAGGTCGTCACCGAGTTGAATCGCAGTATCCGCGCCTTTGGCGATGGCGGTGTGCAACATCTGGGGGACCTCGTCCGCGTTGCCGATCGCCAACACGGTCACTGTGCCGCCCGCCTCTTCCTTCAGCAAGATGGCTTCTTCGAGCGCGTGGTCGTCGAACTCGTTCAGCACGTAGCCGAGAAAGTCACGATCGAGATCCGTCTCGTCTTCATTGAGTTCGAGTTCCTCGGCGGGATCGGGCACAGCGCGGAGTAGCACGACGATGTCCATGTCTATTTGTCTTCTCCCTCACTCCGAGCGCCGACTATTCCCCATCGAGGCCGAGGGCTGTGGCCAGCAGCTCGGCGATGTCGAGGACGGCTAGGGCGCCATCATTGTTTGTTGACTTCACGGCATCCTCGAACCGGGACACCTCGTACGGGCAAACGACACATAACGTGTCTGCCCCTGTCTCGACCGCGTCCAATACTCGCTTTTCGGACAGGCGCATCGACTGGTTCCCGGCGGCGTGGCCATCCATCCACATCCCTCCTCCGCCACCGCCGCAGCAGTACCCCTTCTCGCGGATTCGCCACATCCCCCCCAGCCCTCCCCCCGGC
>CAJVYZ010000319.1 GCA_913009915.1 uncultured Gemmatimonadota bacterium
AAAGAATACAAGATTTTGATGTATGAAAACATAGAAGTGGGAGTGGGTCAATCGTAACGCTTCCGGTGATAACTATTTATTTTTTTTTTTTCAAGCAGAAGACGGCATACGAGATATATCAGTGTGACTGGAGTTCAGACGTGTGCTCTTCCGATCTCGTTTGCCACCACCAATCGGAGATCGGTGCGAGCATCGGCCCGCACGTAGGCGAGGTCACCCGACTGGGCCACCGTGAGCCTGACTTCCCTGCCTGGCGCCACAAGGATATCACTCAGCATCGCCGCCGGCGCGCCGTCTAGCCGGCCGGCGTCGGTGTCCATCGGCGCGGCCCAAAGGGTGCCTTCTTTGTCGGCCCAGAGCAAGTGCCCGGACGACGTGACCCGCGAGTTGAATCCAACGGTCAAACTGTCAATTCGTTCCCCGCTCCGTACATCGAGAAGACCGATCACTCCCGATCCGGATCCCCAATTCGTGAAGTCGGTAAACGTCAGGCGGCGTTCCCCGGGAACCCAGTGGGGCCAACGCACCCTCTTGCTCCCAAAGTCGAACTGTTCCTCGGTTCCGTCGGCAACGCTAAGGACACTGATTCCGGTTGGGCCGATAAACGCAATCTCACCGGCTTCGGACCAGGACATGCCAAAATCGCCACCGGCGGAGGTCGAAAGAGTCGACGTCCTTCCCCCAGGAAGCAGAGACGCGACTCTGAGTTCATTGCCCACGATGAAAGCCAACGAATCTCCACGAGGAGACCACACCGGATCCCTTGCCCCCTCGCTCCCCGGTACGGGTTCCGCAGCCGTGGCGTCGAGTGGCCTGATCAGAATCTGATTGGCCGTAGCGGTTGGCGTCCGTCCAAGAATGGCCAACCTGGATCCATCCGGAGACAACGCCATGACACCACCGGGCGCGCTCCTTATCTCATAACCTTCCGGTAGTGAGAGCTGTACGCTAATCGCGCGAATCTCGGCGACGGGAATCGGTCGGAGCCATCCCCAGGCTGCCAAGGCGGTGGCGATGACCGTGAGACCGGCGAGAAGGCGGACGGCGGTAGGGCTGACGGCGGTAGGGCGGTAGGGCGGTAGGCGTGCCCGCCGCGGTAGTGAAGGCGGAGTTGCCGAGCGCATCGGCGAAGGCCTTGGCGCTGTCGAATCGGTCTGCCGGGAGCTTCTCCAACGACTTGGCCACCGCGGCCGCCACGTTGGGCGGCACCGACTTGCGGAGCGACGTTACCGGCGCCACATCATCGGCGATGATCTTCATGATAATCTGCTGCCCTGATGATCCGGTGTGCGGCGGATCCCCGGTGAGCATTTCGTACAGCACGCTGCCCAGGGAGTACACGTCGGAGCGGGCGGTGATTTCCTTTTCCGCCGTGGCCTGCTCGGGGCTCATGTAGTGCGGCGTGCCGAGCGAGAGGCCCGTCTCTGTCATGCGGCCTCCGGCCGCCGCACTCAACGCCAGCGCAATACCGAAGTCTGCCACCATGGGCCGACCGTCGTGCAGCAGGATGTTCTCCGGTTTTATATCTCGGTGGATCACCCCTTGCCTATGGGCATAATCAAGCGCGTCACCCACCTCGCGGGTGATCCGTACCGCATCATCGATACCCAGCTGGGTCTCGCGATCGAGCTTGGCCCGGAGCGTCTCGCCCTCGATGTAGGGCATGACGTAGTAGAGGAATGAGTCGGCTTCACCCGAGTCGAACAGCGGGAGGATGTGCGGGTGCTGCAGGTTGGCGGTGGTCTTGATTTCCTGGACGAAGCGGTCGGCGCCGAGGACCGCGGCGAGTTCGGGACGCAGGACTTTGACGGCCACCTTGCGGTCGTGCTTCAGATCTTCGGCCAGGTAGACGGTGGCCATGCCGCCTTCGCCGAGGCGGCTGAGGATCCGGTAGCGATCGGCGAGGGCCGAGGAGAGGCGTTCGGTGGACTCGGTCATGGTGTGGTGGACGCTGCCCCCCCTAGTTCTCTCCCATTCGCTGTTTCAACTCCTCAAACCAGTTCGTCACCACGATCACCGGCTGCCGGATGGCGAACGTCTCCTCGTAAGACCGGGTCATCAGGAAGCGCGTGCCGTCTGGGTGGATATCGTAGCGGCGCCGGGCGTGGTTGCCTTCCATGAAGGCCCCGGCACTGACTTCGTATCCGTCGACGCGGAACAACTCGGTCCGGTTGGTCACGCCAGGATTGGCGCCGGCACTGAAGTCGCCCCGAACGAGAGCCCCGCCGCTCACGAAGTACACCGCGCTCCCGTTCGGCGCCCACACTGGTCCCACGCCACCCCCCACCGAGGCCTGTATCCGAAGACCCGGCTCGGGGAAGCTTCGGATGAACACTTCTGATTCACCGGTTTCCTGAGAGATGTACGCGAGCCAACGTCCGTCGGGCGAGATGTCGCCCTGGTATTCATCCCAGTCGGCACGCAGGTATGGGATCGGCTCTTGATCAGCTCCGGTGAGCGAAATCCTGACCAGGTCGTAACTGTTGGTACCCAGTTCGTTTGTTCCGGCGACGAGCCAGGCCCCATCGGGAGAGGCCGAGTAGGGTCCCAACCTCAGGCGAGACAGCGTGTCGATCGGTCCGACCCCGTTGGCTGGCACCCGTATCAAGCCGTAAGACCTGCTTACGAACAGGCTCTCACTGTCGTGAGCCCAGGCAAAGAATCCGTAGACCGGGAGGGTGGTGTTGGATCCGGTGAGAAGGTCATACACCCCGACAATCTTCTTCCCGAAGTCGTCGTAGGCGACGAATCGTCCGTCCGGTGAGACTCTGGGGTCTTCGAAGTCGTCGACCCGTACCGGGAGGTCCACCGCCTCGCCGTCCATGCCCATCCAGACGAGTCGCTCGTCATCGCCGGTAGACAGCGCGGTGGCGTACAACATGGTCCCGCCACCTGATACCGCAAAAGCCGCATAGCCGTCCAGCGGCGCCCACACGTCCAGGAGAAGTGGCACCGGCGTTCCGAAGGATTCATTTCGGTCGAGGTCGAACGGGACGGCGAGCATCGTGTTGTCCGGCGCCAGATAGGCCACATGGCCGGTCGGGAGATAGCGGGGGTTGGACCCTTCCGCGGCGATCAGCCTGAGCTCATCGGAACCGCGGTCCCACAGCATCACCCGCCGCCCGCGCAAGCCCCCACCTGTATCGAACAGGATGCCGCTGCCATCGGGCAGCATGTGGGGCCGTCTCGGGGCCATGTCTGTCGACCCCTCGACGACCCTGCGGGGATCCGCCTCAGGCTCGATGAGGTACAGGCCGTCCTCCCTGGCCACGACCATGGACCCGTCTTTCCCCCAGGACCCATCCCACGCGCTGTCCATGATCAACATGGAGGGTCCGCCTGTGACCGACACCTTGCGGAACGATTGCTGCGCAGTACCCGACCCGAAGTCAGGCTGCGTGAAGGCCAGGTATTGGCCGTCGGGTGAGAAATGGGGCTGCTGCCCCCCCTCGGTCCCGGGAATGGGGCGAAGTTCGAGTTCGTCCATCCGGCGCATGTAGAGTTGCCGACCACCCACGGCGCCCATCGACATAGCGATCAGTGACCCGTCGGGCGAGACAGCCAAACCGTAGATGGCGGGAAGGCTGTCGGCCAGCATGGTGCGCATGACCACCGGTGCTGGAGCGCGGCTCGACCTGGTGAACGCCCAGATAAGCGCGAGGGCGAGCACAACAGTTGTGGCGGCGTGCACTGGCTGGAGCCACCGAGGGCGTGTGGCAGCCGTGCCTGCGGTTACGGTGCTGATGGCCGTCCGGTGGACGAAGCCGCTCTCGGTGAGCGCCGCCCCGAACTCGGCCGCGCTGGTGAACCGGTCGGCCGGGAGCTTCTCCAGGGATTTGGCAACGGCAGCCGCGACGTTGGGTGGCACCAACTTGCGCAGTTCGGTGACCGGCCGGGCGTCGTCGGCGATGATCTTCATGATGATCTGCTGGGCCGAGTTGCCGAGGTGGGGTGGTTCTCCGGTGAGCATCTCGTACAGCACGCTCCCCAGCGAGTACACGTCGGACCGGGCACTGATTTCCTTCTCTGCCGTGGCCTGCTCGGGGCTCATGTAGTGCGGCGTGCCTAGCGAGAGCCCCGTCTCCGTCATGCGGCCCCCGGCTGCCGCGCTCAGCGCCAGGGCGATTCCGAAATCTGCCACCATGGGGCGGTCGTCGTGCAGCAGGATGTTCTCGGGCTTGATGTCGCGGTGGATGACGCCGTGGCGATGGGCGTAGTCCAGCGCGTCGGCCACCTCGGTGGCGATCTTGACCGACTCGTCGCTGCCAAGTTGCTTCTCGCGATCGAGTTTCGAGCGGAGCGTCTCGCCCTCGATGTAGGG
>CAJVYZ010000320.1 GCA_913009915.1 uncultured Gemmatimonadota bacterium
CGCCGATCGCCGCGCCGGGCACGCGCCAGGCGGTCCTGGTCCAGGTGAACTGTTCCGACGAGGAGCAGAAGGGTGGTGTGCTCCCCGCGGGTTTGGCAGCGCTGCTTGAGGCCATGGCACCGTTGGAGCGGCTCGACGTGCGCGGGCTCATGACCATGGCCGCGCTCACCCAGGACGAAGGCGACCAGCGCCGAGCCTTCGCCCGCCTGCGCGGGCTGCGCGATGAATCGATGGCGGCTGGATTCGACGTGCCGGAGTTGTCCATGGGGATGTCGGGAGACTACCCGATCGCCGTCGAAGAAGGGGCAACGATGCTGCGCCTGGGAACCGTACTTCTAGGGGAACGTCACCAATGACTGAAGACGCCTTTCATCTCACACCTCACGATGTCCGGGGACAGGAATTCCAACGAGCGATCCGGGGGTTCGACCGGCGGGAGGTCGAGGACTTCAAGGACCGGATGGCGGACGAAATCGAGCGGCTCATGCGCGAGCGGGCGCAGATGGAAGAGCGGCTGAGCAATTTCCAGGAGCAGTTGCGGGCGTTCCGTGACCGGGAACGCGCCATGAACGAGGCCCTGCTCGCCGCCCAGCAACTGCGCGTCGACGTCGAGGAGCAGGCCACCCGCGAGGCCGAGGCTATCGTGCGCGAGGCCAAGGCCGAATCGGTCCGGATGGTGGAGGAAGCCACCCGCATGGAAACCCTCGTCCACGATCGCCTGGCAGAGGCCCAACGGCAGTTCGCCAGCTACGTCACCAATCTACGGGGTCTGCTGGAACGGCAAATGGGTGAGGTCGAAGGCCTCGAAGCCCATATCTCCGCCACGCCGCTCCCCCAGGTGGAGGTGCCGCTCAAGCGGCAGGCATGAACTACCCCAACCTCGCCGAGAGTATCGACGGGGCCGTCGCGGCGGTTCGCCGGCACACGGCTCTGGTGCCGGACGTCGCCATCATCCTCGGCACCGGCCTGGGTGGCCTGGCGGAGGTCATCGAGGTCGAGAGTGCCGTTTCGTACGACACCATCCCCGGCTTCCCGGTCTCCACCGTCGAATCGCACGCTGGGCGGCTGCTCCTCGGTCGGCTGGCCGGACGTCCCGTGGTGGCCATGCAGGGACGGTTCCACCGCTATGAGGGGTACGGACTCGACCAGGTGACCTTCCCCGTGCGCGTCATGCGCGCGCTCGGTGCAGAGATCCTGCTGGTATCCAACGCCTGCGGTGGAATGCACCCGTTGTGGCCGCCCGGCGACCTCATGCTGATCGCGGACCACATCAATCTCCTGGGTGACAACCCGCTCATCGGCATGAATGACGAGGTGCTCGGCCCGCGCTTTCCCGACATGTCGGAGCCCTATGATGCCGGGTTGCGTGCCATCGCCCGCCAGGCCGCGGTGGACCTCCAGGTGCCCCTCCGTGAAGGGGTGTACGTGGGCATCCCGGGACCCAACCTCGAGACGCGGGCCGAGTACCGGATGCTCCGCATCATTGGTGGAGACGTCGTGGGCATGTCGACCGTGCCCGAGGTGATCGTCGCCAACCACGCCGGCATGCGAGTCATGGGTGTGTCCATCATCACCGACCAATGCCTCCCGGACGCACTCGAGGCAGCGAGTATAGAACGGATCATCGCCGTGGCCAAGGAGGCCGAACCGTCGCTGACTCGGTTGGTGACGCGCGTGGTGGAGCGTCTGTCATGACCGCGGAGCTACGGGCATGACCTTTCCGTCATGGCCAGACGGATCCGCTCACGCGCTCGAGGAAGAACTTCTCCAAACGTGGCAGCGCGAACGGCTGTTCGAGCAAACCCGGGAAGCGACCCGGGGGGCCGAGCCGTTCGTGTTTTACGAGGGTCCGCCGACCGCCAATGGCCGTCCCGGAATCCATCACGTCTTCTCACGGACCATCAAGGACCTGATCTGCCGATTCCAGACCATGCGAGGGCGCGACGTCACCCGCATCGCCGGTTGGGACACGCACGGGCTCCCGGTCGAAATCGAGATCGAGAAGCGGCTCGATCTCCGTGGCAAGCGCGACATCGAGCGGTACGGGGTGGCCGAGTTCAACGCCCTGTGTCGTGAGAGCGTCTTCAAGTATCAGTCGGAATGGGAACGCCTCTCCGACCGGATCGGCTATTGGCTCGACTACCAACACCCCTACGTGACGTGCGCCAACGAGTACGTGGAGAGCGTGTGGTGGGTACTTGCCCGGCTCCATCAGCGTAATCTGTTGTATCGCGGACATAAGGTGCTGCCGTACTGTCCGCGGTGCGGGACCGTCCTGTCGAGTCACGAACTGGCGTTGGGGTACGAGGACGTCACCACCAACTCCATCTACGTGACATTCCCGCTGGCTGATGACCCTTCGCGCCAGCTGCTGGTATGGACCACGACTCCGTGGACGCTGCTGGCAAACGTGGCCGTTGCCGTCAACCCCGACTTGGAATACGGCGAGTACCAGGTCGACGGGACCCGGTACATCCTCGCCACGGCCCGGGCCGACCTTTCGGTGTCGAGTGCCAAGAACGCCGGCACCTTTGCCGACCTGGAACCGTTGCGGACCTTCCCCGGCCGGGAATTGGTCGGCTTGGCATACCGACGGCCGCTGGAGGTGGTGCCGCTGCCGGATGATCAACGTTCCCGCGAAGTGATCGCGGCGGAGTTCGTGTCAGCGGAGAACGGATCGGGACTGGTTCACATCGCCCCGGCGTTCGGCGCCGACGACCACGCGATGGGGCGGGAGCACGACCTGGCGCTGGTACGGCCGGTCGCCCCCGACGGCACTGTCACCGGCACCGACTGGCCGGCCATCGAGGGGCAGTTGGTCACCGCCAAGAGCACCAACGATGCCATAATCCAGCGGCTCAAGGACGACGGCCGGTGGCACCTCACCGAGCCCCACCGCCATTCCTACCCCCATTGTTGGCGCTGTCGTAATCCGCTCATCTACTACGCCCGCGATTCCTGGTTCGTCCGTACCTCGGCGGTGAAGGACCGCATGCTGGACCTCAACCAGACGGTTGGCTGGCATCCGCCCGAGGTCGGCAGTGGCCGGTTCGGGGAGTGGCTGGAGAACAACGTCGATTGGGCGCTGTCGCGCGACCGGTACTGGGGGACGCCGCTTCCTGTCTGGGTGTGCCAGGACGATCCGGATCATGTGACCGTCATCGGCAGCTACCAGGACCTGGCGGAACGGTGGGGCCATCCGCTCCCCGAGGATTTCGATCCGCACAAGCCGTTCATCGACGAATACCAATGGGATTGCCAGTGCGGCGGCACCATGCGGCGCACACCCGAAGTCATCGACACCTGGTTCGATTCCGGGTCGATGCCCTTCGCCCAATGGCACTACCCGTTCGAGCACACCGAGGAATTCGAGCAGCACTTCCCGGCGGATTTTATTTGTGAAGGCGTCGATCAAACCCGGGGATGGTTCTACTCGCTTCTGGCCATCGCCACTACCGCGTTCGACAGCCTCGCCTACCGGAACGTCATCGTCAACGAAATGGTGCTCGATGCCGCCGGACAGAAGATGTCCAAGAGCCGCGGGAACGTGGTGGATCCGTGGGACGTGATCGAGCGGTTCGGCACCGACACCGTGCGGCTATACCTCCTGGCCTCGAGCCAGGTTTGGTTCCCCAAGCGCTTCGACGAGCGAGCGGTACCCGAGGTCGCCGGCGGGTTCTTCGACACGCTCAAGAACAGCTACCGGTTCTTCGCACTCTACGCCGGCGAGTGGACGCCCGGCGGGGAGATCGGCGATCCGCTGCTGGCCGACCGGTGGCTCGACAGCCGGCTCAACGCCACCATCGCCCAGGTCACCGAAGCGTGGGCGGGGTACGACGTGACCGCCGGTGTCAGGGCGATCATGGAATTCGTGGTCGACGATCTCTCGAATTGGTACGTACGCATCAACCGGAATCGCTTCTGGGCGCCGGATGCGGAAGCCGACCCGGTGGCGCTCGACACGCATCTGGTCGATGACTATGGGCCCAACCGGCACGGAGTCCAGGTGAAGGATGACCTCGTGTTGAACGACTACGAGGCGCACGGCATTCCGAACTGCCACAAATCATACGGGTATCTCCGCACTCCGGAAATGTCCGAGCTGATCGCTTCCTTCCTCGCTCCCGCCTGATGCCGCGGCGACGGTCGTTTCCCGAGTACGAACCCGTCACGCTCCCAGTGCCCGGAGCGAACCGTCCCACCGCGGTGGATAACCAGATCGGAAGAGCGTCGTGTAGGGAAAGAGTGTAGATCTCGGTGGTCGCCGTATCATTAAAAAAAAAACACAAAAGAAAAAAAAAAAAAAACACAGTAGCC
>CAJVYZ010000321.1 GCA_913009915.1 uncultured Gemmatimonadota bacterium
CCCTAATGTACTCGGTACCAGCGGGGTGACGCCAAGCCGATCCTAGGGGCAGCCCCGGGGAAGCCACATCGATTTCAACCCGCGGACGGCCTGCACCCGCTCGACCGCGAGCCGGCCGGCGGCCTGGTAGGATGGGATGCCATCGCGGCCAGAGATCTGGTATATCTTGAGCATGGTGTAGTAGATCTCGCCGGCCTTGGTCTTGGCACGGTCGGGCGACCAGCGGTGGATCTCCCCGTACACGTTGATCAACCCGCCGCTGTTGATGACGTAGTCCGGCGCGTAGGTCTTGCCGAGCCGATACAGTTCGTCGCCGTGGCGCTCCTCGGCCAACTGGTTGTTGGCCCCACCGGCTATTACCCCGACCTTGAGCAGGGGGATGGTGTCGTCGTTGAGGATCGCGCCGAGGGCACACGGGGCGAAGATGTCGCCCTCCTGAGAGTAGATGTCGTCGGGGGCCACCGAGGTGGCGCCGGTGGCGTCCACCACGGAGCGGACCTTGCCTTCGTCGACGTCGGTCACGATCAGCTTGGCGCCTTCGAGATCGTGCAGGTACTTGGCCAACCAGTGCCCCACGTTGCCACACCCCTGCAGCAACACGGTGCGCGACGACAGATCGTCGGTACCCCAGTGCTTCTTGGCGGCCGCCTTCATGCCCATGTATACCCCGTGGGCCGTGACCGGCGACGGGTCGCCCGACAAACCGGTGAGCCCGGTCACGTGCTCGGTTTCGAACCGAACATAGGTCATGTCGGAGGGACTGGTGCCGACGTCTTCGGCGGTGATGTAGCGTCCCCCGAGCGTCTCGACGGCCCGGCCGTGCGCCCGGAACAGCGCCTCACGATCGGTCCGCCGATTATCCCCGATGATGACGGACTTGCCGCCGCCGAGGTCGAGCCCGGCGACGGCCGCCTTGTAGGTCATTCCGCGCGACAACCGCAGGGCATCGATGGTGGCTTCTTCCGTGGAAGCGTAATTCCAGAACCGGGTGCCTCCCAGCGCAGGCCCAAGCGTGGTATCGTGAATCGCGATGATGCCTACGTAGCCAGAGGACGGCTCCGAGCAGAAGACCACCTGCTCGTGATTCAAGTCCTGCATCTTGGCAATGAGGTCCATCGAAGACTCCTTCGTCGTATCCGTGCGAAACGGCTTCATGGCACTAGACATAGTTCACCCGTATGAATAGAACCCCCGGCCGGTCTTCCGGCCGAGGTCCCCGGCGGCCACCATCCTCCGAAGCAACGGACAGGGCCGGTATTTGTCATCACCCAGTTCCTTCTGTAACACCGTGAGGATCGACAGGCACACGTCCAAGCCGATCAGATCCGCCAGCGCCAGTGGGCCCATGGGATGGGCTAGCCCCAACTTCATGACGGTGTCGACCGCCTCCGGTGTAGCCACACCCTCCATGACACAGTAAATCGCTTCGTTGATCATCGGCAGCAACACGCGGTTCGCCACGAACCCCGGATAGTCGTTGACCTCTACCGGAGTCTTGTCGAGCGCGGTGGTAATGGCCATCACCCGATCCATCGTCGCATTGCTGGTGTGATGGCCGCGGATGACCTCCACCAGTTTCATGACCGGCACCGGGTTCATGAAGTGCATGCCGATCACCCGGTCGGGACAGGTCGTGTGTCCGGCGATGGCTGTGATGGAGATGGAACTGGTATTGCTCGCCAGAATGGTCTCCTCACCGCACGCCGCCGCCAGATCCCGAAAGATCTGGAACTTGAGGTCGGGACGTTCGCTGGCGGCCTCGACCACCAGTTCGACCCCCACCGCCGCGTCGAGCGACCCGGCTGTCTCGATCCGGGCCACGGACCCGGCCGCCGCCGCCTCGGTCAGGGTGCCCTTCTTGACCTGGCGCGCCAGGTTCCTTTGGATCGCCGCCAGCCCGCTCTCCAGCGCCTCGGCCGACACGTCTATCAGCCGGACTCCCCAGCCGTACTGGGCAAAGACGTGGGCTATGCCGTTGCCCATGGTGCCGGCCCCCACCACCGCCACACGATTCATGCTTTGGTACTCCTCCAGCCACGGGCTGCGACCACCACTGCCAGGCCCAACGCCAGCGTGGCCAGCACGCCGCCTTCCGGGCCGAATGGTCCACCGGTGAGCCACTCGGGCCCACCGGCTTCATAGTCGAGAGACGGGACGTCGAACGGCAAGCCACTCACCGCCGCCCCCAACACCGCCAAGGTGCTGTTCCACCCGAGGTGGGCGCCGAACGCGGCCCACATCCCCCCCGGGCCGTAAAACACCGTCCCCAAGAGTATCCCGGCAAGGGCCACGTTGGCTACGCCCAGACCCGTCACGTGGGGATTGAGCAGATGGGCCAAGCCGAAGACCACCGCGACCACCACAACCGCCGTCCCCCGCCCCATCGCCGCCGCCAGGAGCACCAGCGGCACCCCCCGGAACAGCACCTCCTCAGCCAGTGCGGCCGGCGCCAATACCAACCCCATGCCACCGCCCCACACGACGAACGCGCCAAGGCCTTCGTCGCCCGTTAGCCACCGGCCGCTGCCCAGCAGCACCGGCACCAGCAACACGGCGACGGCCGGGACGACACCGAACATGAGCCCGACGGAAAACCCCTTGAACGGAGGCAGGACCTGGCGCCACCTGAGATCGGCGGCCGCCAGGTGTAACCGGCGGACACCAATGAGATAGGTGGCCCCCAATCCGCCGCACAGCGCGGCTATCCCCTGAACCGTCATCTGTGCCGGGCCCAAAACCACGAGCCACTCGGCCGCCCGGGCAGCTGATCCCGTGGCCGCAATGGCAGCCAAGAGACTCAACCCCGTGGCCACTACCAGGGCGATGACACCGAAAACGACCGACCACCCTATCGCCGACCCCAAGACCTTCCAAGGAGCGGATGGCAACCCGGAGCCCGCAGGCGTCAAAGCAGCCGACGGATGGCAGGCCCCAACGCCGTCACACCGATCGTGGCCAGCACCACCTTCACCACGTCGCCCGCGAGAAACGGCATCGTTCCCAGGCGCAGGGCGTTGCCCAGATCACCGGTGATGAGGGTCAATTGCGCCACGCCACCCACATGGATTACGGCGATGCCGGCGAGCGCCCCCAGCATGGCACCCATCCAGCCGCGATCGCGGGCCAGGACACCACTCAGCCCCGCCGCCACCGGGAACGCCAACAGATATCCCCCGGTGGTCCCCATGAGTACCGCGGGGCCGGCTAATCCAAGTGCGAAGACCGGCAGCCCGAACATTCCCGCCAGCAGATAGCTGACCAAGGCCGCGACGCCCCCACGCGGCCCCAGCACGCCGCCGACGATCAGCACCGCCAGGGGGGAAAGCGTCATGGGGACCGGGCCTAAGGTCAGCGGGACAGTGATCTGGGCCGCGACGGCAACCGTCGCGGCTCCCAGCGCCACAGCCAGCACCCTGCGCCCGGTCCGCGATTCGGCCGGTGCCAAGACCATGGTTTCGGTTTCATTCGTCAGCATCGATCACTCCGTTCCTCTCAGTTAACTGCCCTCGCTGCCCCCGCTGCCCCCGCTGCCCCCGCCCTTTAACCCCGTTCGACGCTCAGAGCCACCGCGTTCCCGCCGCCGAGACACAGGGTTGCCATACCCGTGCCGGCTCCGCGGTCGTCCATGGCATAGAGCAGAGTCGTGAGAATACGGGCGCCGCTGGCGCCGATCGGGTGCCCCAGGGCCACCGCACCACCGTGCACGTTCACCCGGTCCCAATCCCACTCCAGCGCGTCCCCATCCGCCAGGGCCTGGACGGCAAACGCCTCGTTGGCTTCGATCAGTTCGTAGGAGTTGATGTCGGTGCCGGTCTTGGCCATGAGGTTTTCGACCGCGGCGATGGGGGCGAAGAACAGGTCCTTGGGTTCTCCGCCACCAGTAGCATAGCCGGTAATCGTCGCCATCGGTGTCAGACCGTGGGCCATGGCAAAGGCCAGCGAGGCGACGACCAGCGCACTGGCGCCATCGTTCAATCCGGGGGCGTTCCCGGCGGTGACCGTGCCATCCTTTTGGAACACCGGCCGCAGCTTTCCCAGAGCCTCCAGCGACGAGTCTTCCCGGGGGCACTCGTCGTCGGCCACGACGGTGGTGCCTTTCCGGGTCTTCACCTCGACCGGTACGATTTCCTTGCGGAACTTGCCGGCTGCCATCGCCGCCACTGCCTTCTGTTGGCTGCCCAGGGCAAACTCGTCCTGTCGTTCCCGGGAGATACCGGCCTTCTAGATCGGAAGAGCACACGTCTGAACTCCAGTCACACTGATATAACTCGTATGCCGTCTTCTGCTTGAAAAAAA
>CAJVYZ010000322.1 GCA_913009915.1 uncultured Gemmatimonadota bacterium
AAGCGCATCGAAGTCGTGGTGCAGTTGGAGCCGTGGGACACCGCCCGCGAGATGGACCGCACCGGATTGTCGCGGGAGGAGACCACCATTCTCGACGTTACGCTGCCCAAGGTGATCGTGCCGCTGAACCCGGGGAAGAACCTGACGGTCCTTTCAGAGGTCGTCGCCATGATGCACTTGTTGCGATTCTCCGGGGTGGACGTGGCCGCGGCATTCAACGAACGGCTCATCCGGCGACTGCAGGACAAGCGCGGTATCCAGGAGTATCTCCAGGAAGACTATGAGTAGCGGCGTGCGCGGCGTGATCGTGTGCCACGCCGGGCTGGCCGGCGCGTTGGTCGAGGCCGTCAACCAGATCTCGGGCCTCGGTGATGCACTGGTACCTATATCCAATGAAGGGTGCGACCGGGACCTGTTGCGGGACCGAATCGCCGAGGCGCTTGGGCCCGACCCGGCGGTGGTTTTCGTGGACCTTCCCACGGGGTCGTGCATGATGGCGGCGCTGCGGGAGCTCAAGGAGGTCCACGACGCCTGCATCGTGACCGGGGTCAATCTTCCCATGTTGCTCGAGTTCGTCTTTCACCGGGACGGTACGCCGGACGAGGCGGCCGCACGGGCCAGGGCCGCCGGCACCGAGGCCATTCGGGTCTCCTGATGGCGGTGGCTCTCTACCGGATCGACGATCGCCTGATTCACGGACAGGTGGTGATCGGCTGGGGACAGTTCCTCGGTGTCCGGCTGGTAATCCTGGTGGATGACGGCGTCATCGAAGCGCAGTGGGAACAGGATCTCTATCGCACAGCCATGCCGCCGGGGATGGATGTCGTCTTCGCCGGGACCGAGCGCGCCTGCAGCGAACTCCCGGCATGGGAGGCCGATCCCAGGCGGGCAGTTGTGCTGACAGGCGACGTGCCCACCATGGCCGAGCTGGCTCGACACAACCCGGCGCTGGTGAAGGAAGTGAACCTCGGGGGTATCCATCACCGTCCCGGCCGAACGAAGCGGCTGCCGTACCTGTACCTGACCGAGGACGAATTGAGCCAGTTGCAATCGCTTCAGAAGAGTGGCGTCCGGGTGGTGGCCCAGGATGTCCCTTCGGCGGGCCGAAAAGACTTGAAGGCTCTGGCGTGATCGACATCCCAGTTGAGGTGGTGGTCGCGTTGCTCGGCTGGGGTACGTTGGTGGGCCTCGACCTCGTGAGCCTCCCGCAGATCATGATCTCCCGTCCGATCGTGGTTGGCGCCGTTGCCGGATGGTTGTCGGGTGACCTGGCCACAGGCGTGACGGTCGGGGTGATCATGGAGTTGTTCGCCTTGGAGTCGGTAGCCATCGGTGCCGCCCGATACCCCGACTATGGTGCCGCTACCATGGGTGCCGTGGTGGCGAGCACCGGCATCGAGGGCCACGGACTCACCGGGATCGCCGTGGTGCTCGGCTTGGTCCTGGTCAGCGTCGGTGGCTGGACCCTCAACCGGCTACGGCACGCCAACGCCACCGCGGTACGCCGCCGGGAGGCATCGTTGCGCGCCGGCGATCCCCTGGCGGTGCAGGCCCTACAGTATGGCGGCCTGTTGCGGGATTTGGCCCGCAGTGTGACTCTCTCCGTCGTGGCCCTCCTATCCGGGGTCGTCGTGCGCACCGCGCCCGCGCTTCCGCATTGGGCCGCGAGCGGGCTGTTGATGGTGGTGATCGGGGGAGGACTCGCCGGGGCCGCATCCGGAGCCATCCGCAGCGCCGGCCGGGGTCGCCGGCTCAGATGGCTGGGTGTCGGTGCGCTGCTGGGGATGCTCCTCCTGGTGCTCAGGTCATGAAGGCGCCCCTGTGGAGGGCATTCCTGCGGTTGTTCTCGGTACAGGGCGTGTGGAACTACGAGCGAATGTTGGGAATCGGCATGGGATACGCCGCACTCCCCCTGTTGCAAGAGATGCGGCGGCAGGACCCCGCCGGGTACCGTGAAGCGGTGGCCCGGCAGGCGGAGTTCTTCAACGCGCAACCGTACTTGGCCGGTCTCGCGTTGGGCGCCACTACGCGGGCGGAGTACCAGGGTGTTCCAGGAGAGAAAATCCTCCGACTCAGGACCGCGCTATGTGGTCCGCTCGGAGCTCTTGGTGACCAGTTGTTCTGGACCGGCATTCTTCCGGCGCTGGTGAGTGCGGCTCTGGTGATGGTGGCGTTCGGCTTGGCCGGTGCCGGGTTGCTCGGGTTTCTGGTGGTGTTCAACGGCATTCGAGTGGCTGTCGAGTGGTGGGGCCTGCGGGCGGGGTGGGCCAGCGGGCTCCAGGTGAGCGAGGTGCTGCACAAGTCGTGGCTGCCGAAAGCGGTCGCTCTGGCGGGTCCTGTGGCGGGGTTCGCCATGGGGGTGGCGTTGCCGGTGGTAGCTGGGTGGCTGGTGGCAGATCTCGACCTGGTGGTGATGGCAGGGACCCTGGGTGCCGCCGGCATCGCCGTGGTCATGGCCCGGGTCAATCCTCGGGTGACCGGTTTGCGATTCACTCTTGGTGTGGCGACAATCATTCTTCTTTCGGCCTGGGTGGGCGTGTGATCGAACTAGAAACGACCATCGTCAACGAACTGGGTCTTCACGCCCGGCCGGCGGCCGAATTGGTCAAAGTGGCAAACCAATTCGACGCGCACGTCGAGATTGTCAAAGATGGCATGGCGGTCAACGCCAAGAGCATCATGGGCGTCATGATGCTGGCGGCGGAGACGGGTAGCACCGTAGTATTTCGAGCGGATGGCCCCGACGCCGAAGCCGCCGTGCAGGCGCTGGCGGCGCTGGTGCAAAAAGGGTTCGGCGAAGAGTGAAACGGTCGACTACCCTGACCGGAATTGGCGTCTCTCCTGGGGTCGCCTACGCCACGGCGGTGATCGTCCGACTGGACTTCCCCGACGTTCCCGACCGTGGTATTCGGTCTTCGGAAATCGAGTCGGAAGTGGAGCGGCTGCATGAGGCGGTTGCCGAGGCGGTCGAGAGCCTCGAATCGCTGCGCGCACGGGTCCTCGAACGGGCCGGGGAAGAGGAATCACGCATCTTCGACGCCCAGATCCTCATGGTTCAGGATCGTGAATTCCTGGCCGGCGTCGAAACCCTGATTCGCAACAACAACCTGAGTGCCGAGACGGCCTACGAATTCAAGGCTCTCGAATACCGCGAGCTGTTTGCCGGATCGGCCAAGGCCCACCTACGCGAACGGCTGATCGACATCACCGCCACGCAACGCCGGGTACTCCATCGCCTTACCGGCTGGAAAGAGAACGAATGGTGGTCGGCTTCGCTGGAGGATCCCGTCATCATCGTGGCGCGTGAACTCCCGCCCGGAGTCACGGTGCAGTTGGATCGCGAACACGTGGTGGGGTTGGTGACCGAGGAGGGGACCCGCACGTCGCACGCCGCCATCCTGGCACACTCGTTGGGAATCCCGGCGGTGATGGGCGCCAGGGGGGCGCTTGACGCGATCGAGGATGGCGTGGCCATCCTCCTCGATGGCCACGCCGGAGTCGTGTACGTCGAACCGACCAGGGCCGAACTGGAAGACATCCGGGCGAGGAACAGCCGGTGGCACCGGCTCGAACTGGAACTAGAGGTCGGCGTGTCCGAGCCGGCCATAACCCCGGACGGCAAGAGTGTAGTGCTTCTGGGGAACGTCGATCTTCCCGAGGAGGTCGAACCCGCCATCCGCTTCGGGGCAGAGGGAGTCGGGCTGTTGCGGACGGAATTCCTGGTGACCGGCCGCGCCGATCTCCCCACGGAGGACGAACAGACCACCTATTACCGCCGCGTGGCGGATGCCTTCCGCGGCTACACGGTCACCATCCGCGCTTTCGATCTGGGCGGGGACAAGTTCCCGGCGGCCTTCTCCGCGCCGGCGGAGGCCAACCCGTTCCTGGGGTGGCGGTCGATCAGGGTGTGTCTCGATCAGCCGGAGATTTTCCGGCCCCAGCTGCGGGCCATTCTCCGGACGGCGGTCGACCGGAAGATACAATTCATGCTACCGCTGGTCACCGGCGTCGAGGAAGTGGTCCTGTCACGGGAAATGATGCAGGAGGAAGCGGATGCGCTCCGGCGCGCCGGGGTTCGGGCGGCGGACGATGTCCCGCTTGGCGTCATGGTGGAAACGCCGGCCGCTGTGCTGGTGGCGGATCACCTGGCGCAGGTGAGCGACTTCTTCAGCATCGGGACCAACGACCTGACGCAGTACACCCTGGCAGTCGATCGGGGGAACGCCATGCTGAGCCGGCGTTTTGTCACCTATCACCCCGCGGTGTTGCGTCAACTCAAGCAGACGGTGGA
>CAJVYZ010000323.1 GCA_913009915.1 uncultured Gemmatimonadota bacterium
TATTAGATCATGGAGGTAGTATGTTGTTCACGGCTTTTGTATGAAAATACGTGCTTTGTTTTTCGTTTTATTTCTTTTTTTTTTTTCAAGCAGAAGACGGCATACGAGATATATCAGTGTGACTGGAGTTCAGACGTGTGCTCTTCCGATCTTGGAGAGCCCTGCTGGCACGATCGAGTACCCAGTAGTCTCCCCGGGTGTTGGTGCGCCACACGCGCTTGCTGTTGGTAAAGATCAGCAGTCGCTCGAGCTCGTCACTCCAGGTGTAGTTCCGGATGCCGAGGGGGACCGTGTCCCGCGCCGGTATCAACTCATCGGCCGGCACGAACACCGACCGGGCGGCCGTCTCGGTGTCGTAGCGCACGATGTCGCGGCCGGGCCCGTCTTCGCGCTGCTCCAGCGTGGTATAGAAGGTTCCGTCACCCAGCCACCGGACCGGGCCGAACCGCTCGCTACGGAAGTCGCGCGACCCGTAGATGCGGTCGACCGTGAGCCGGGGGCTATCGGCCTCCTGCGCGTAAAGCACCGGCGCCGGAGCGGCGAGAAGGAGAAAACCAGCGACGAGAGCGTTACCAGCACGAATGGACATGGGCGTTTTCATGAGTGAGGGAAGTGTCTAGTATGGACGTACGACCGTGAAGCCGGCATGAAACTACTGGGAAACGTACGAAAACCATCGGCTGTCCGATTCGACGAGAACATATTCGTCACAACCTGGAACGTTTGTCTGCTGCCAGCGGTCAGATGTCAGATGTCAGATACTTACGTCTGATAGCTGATGGCTGATAGCTGACCGCTAAATTCTTCGGCCCCGTCAGGCATTCGTTTGCTACCAACTGCAACACCTGAGGCCATATGGTTCCTCACCATGAGCGATTTTCGTCGGTATCACGCCTACGATCGGGCCTTGGCCTGCTGCCTGGCTCTCTACCAGGCCACGGCAACCTTTCCCCAAACGGAGCGCTTTGGCCTCGTCCAACAGCTCCGCCGGTCGGCTGTTTCGATCCCGGCAAACTTGGCAGAAGGGCTCGGCAAACCGGGGGAGCGAGAACGTGTCCGCTACGTCAACATAGCCCTGGGATCGGCGTCTGAAGTAGACTGCCTTCTGGAAATTGCCCACCGTCTGGGATACTTGAAGGCAGCCCAGTACGCCGACCTGGGTATCCATCTTGTACACACCCGTAAGCTCCTGTGTGGCTTGCGTCGCAAGATGTCTGACGGCTGACAGCTGTCAGCTGACAGCTGACAGCTGCAGCCTGCTCTTCAAGAACACCCCCGTGTGTGTCCCGGCCGCTGCCGCGACTTCTTCCGGCGTCCCTTGGGCCACGACCTTGCCGCCACCCTCGCCACCCTCAGGGCCCAGATCGATGACCCAGTCGGCCGTCTTGATGACGTCGAGGTTGTGCTCTATCACGATTACGGTGTTGCCCTTGTCGACCAGGCGGTGCAACACCTCCATCAGGAGCCGCACGTCCTCAAAGTGGAGCCCCGTCGTCGGCTCGTCCAGGATGTACAGCGTCCTACCGGTATCGCGCTTGGCCAGCTCGGTGGACAGCTTGACCCGCTGGGCCTCGCCGCCCGACAACGTCGTGGCGGATTGCCCGAGATGGATGTAGCCCAGGCCAACGTCGTTCAGCAATTCCAGCTTGTCGGCGATGCGCCTCTGGTTGGTAAAGAATTCCAGCGCATCGGCCACCGTCAGATCGAGCACGTCGGCGATGTTCTTCCCCTGGTAGCGCACCTCCAGCGTCTCGCGGTTGTAGCGCCGGCCCTTGCACACCTCACACGAGACATACACGTCGGGGAGGAAGTGCATTTCGATCTTGACCAACCCGTCGCCCTGGCAGGCCTCGCACCGGCCGCCCTTCACGTTGAAGGAGAACCGGCCCGGCCCATAGCCCCGCATCTTGGCCTCCGGCAGGGCGGCGAACAACTCGCGGATGGGGGTGAACAGACCGGTGTAGGTGGCGGGATTGGACCGGGGTGTCCGTCCGATGGGGCTCTGGTCGATGTCGATGACCTTGTCGATCTGGTCCAACCCCTCGATCCGCGTGTGGACGCCGGGCACGATCTTGGCCCTGTAGAAGTGGCGGGCCAGCGCCCGATACAGGATGTCGGTCACCAGACTCGACTTGCCCGAGCCCGACACTCCCGTCACGGCCACGAACATTCCCAAGGGAAAGTCGACTGTCAAGTCGTCCAGGTTGTTCTCGGCGGCGCCGACGATCCGCAACCGGCGTTTGGCAGTCTTGGGACGTCGGGCGGGCGGCACCGGAATCCGTAGTTCCCGCCGCAGGTACCGGGCGGTGAGCGAGGTGGGGTGGGCGATCACCTCGGCCACGGTGCCCTCGGCCACCACCTCGCCGCCGAACCGGCCGGCCCGCGGCCCCAAGTCGATGACGTGGTCGGCAGCCCGGATGGTGTCCTCGTCGTGCTCGACCACGATCACCGTGTTCCCCAGGTCGCGCAGTTCCGACAGCGTGTCGAGCAGCCGGTTGTTGTCCCGCTGATGAAGCCCGATGCTGGGCTCGTCGAGGATGTACAACACGCCCACCAGGCGCGATCCAATCTGGGTGGCCAAGCGTATGCGCTGGGCTTCCCCGCCCGACAACGATCCGGCCGGCCGGCCCAGCGTCAGGTAGTCCAGTCCCACGTTCCGCAAAAACCGGAGCCGGTCGCACACTTCTTTCAAGATCGGTCCCGCTACGTCAGCCTCCAGCCCCCGCCCTCCGTTCGACTTGATCGGCAGGCTGCCGAAGAACTCCAGCGCCTTATCGATCGACAGGTCCACCACGTTGCCGATGCTCTGCCCTTCGACCAATACTGCCAGGCTCTCGGGCTTGAGCCGCTTGCCGCCACAGGTATGACACCTCTGCTCGACCATGAATTCGCTGAGGGACGAGCGGATCGAGTCACTCGATGTCTCGCGGTAGCGGCGCTGCACGTTCTCGAGGATGCCCTCCCACTCGCTCTCGAACGACTTCCGCCCCTTGGCGCTGAACTTGAGCGTGCGGCCCGGGAGTCCATGGAGTAACGCCTGCCGGGCCTCCTCGGAAATTTCGCCCCACGGTGAGTTTGGATCGAAGTCGAGAGCCTTGGCCAGCGTGGGCAGCACCACCCGCCGCAGATAACCGTTGGGTTCACCCCAGGGCAGCACCACGCCCTCGAGAATGGAAATCCGCGGATCGGCCAATACCAGGTCGGGGCTCACTTCACGCTGGGTCCCCAGACCGTGGCAGTCGGGGCACACGCCGAACGGCGAGTTGAAGGAAAATTGCCTGGGCTCCAACTCGGCCAGGGAGAGACCGCATTGGGGGCAGGAAAATCGTTCGGAGAACATTACCGATTCGGGGTCCGCTCCCTCGCGGTAACGAACCACCTCGAGCACGCCCTCCGCCACCTTGAGGGCCGTCTCGATCGAGTCGCTCAGTCTGGAGCGGTCAGACGGACGGACGGTCAGGCGGTCTACCACGACTGCAATCGAGTGATTCTTGCGCCGGTTGAGTTTGGGGACGTCGTTCAGGTCGCAGGTGGCGCCGTCCACCCGCACCCGGACGAAGCCGCGCTTGCGGATGTCCTCGAACAGGTCCTTGAACTCCCCCTTGCGGCCCTGTACCATCGGGGCGAGAATCTCGATCCGGGTGCCTTCGGGCCAGCCGGCCACGGTCTCGGCGATTTGACTGGCATTCTGGCGTTCTACCGGGCTGCCGTCGTTGGGGCAGTGGGGCACACCCACGCGGGCCCACAACAACCGCAGATAATCGTACACCTCGGTGACGGTCCCGACGGTCGACCTGGGGTTGTGTCCGGTGGTTTTTTGCTGGATGGAGATGGCCGGCGAAAGTCCTTCAATGGCATCGACATCGGGCTTTTCCATGAGGCCCAGAAATTGCCTCGCATATGACGATAGCGACTCGACATAGCGGCGCTGCCCCTCGGCGTAAATGGTGTCGAACGCGAGCGAGGACTTGCCCGAGCCCGACAGCCCGGTCACCACGGTGAGGCGCTCCCGGGGGATGGCCACCGAGATGTCCTTCAGGTTGTGTTCTCGCGCACCGCGGACGGTCAGATACTCTTGAGGCATAGCCTTGAAAGATAGACGGGAGCGGGGCCTCGATTCAATGGGCGGGGCTGATGCGGGAGGCGGACTGGACACCGCATCCGGGCTAAGAGGGAAAAGAGGGCTAAGAGGGAAAAGAGGGCTAAGAGGGGAAAGAGCGCACTAGGGGACCCCCGCGGCCGGCAGTCAGCTCCACGCTATCCCGCGAGATCGGAAGAGCGTCGTGTAGG
>CAJVYZ010000324.1 GCA_913009915.1 uncultured Gemmatimonadota bacterium
CGTTTCGGTCGACGGCAAGACCGCGTCCGTGCCGGTAACAGTGAGCACCAAGCCACCGGTCTTGGCCGATCTCACCATCGGCGACTACCAGGCTACCATGGTGGCAGGAACCCGACACGACCTAACGGCCGTGTTGACCGATCAGCGAGGACAACCGCTGGGTGGCGACGTGTCGTGGGAGACTAGCGACGCGGCAGTTGTCAGGATCGACACCACGGGGCATGCCACCGCCGTGGCTCCTGGTACCGCTTGGCTGGTGGCAACTGCCGAGGAACTCAGGGACAGTGTGTCCGTCCAGGTGGCGGTTCCTGCGGAAGATCAGATCCGCGCCGGCGTGCAGGGCTTCCTGGCCGCACTCAGCAGCAGGGACGCCGATCGAGTAGAGCCCGTGCTACTGACGGGTGACGAAGGTCAACGGAAGTTGGCGGCCAAGTTGTTGGACAAGCTGCGAGGCGGTCAGTGGGATCTTCAGACCGACACACGCCCCAGGGAGTACACCACTCGCGTCGGGGACGACCGGGCCGAAGCCGTATTCACCACTGAGCTGGCATGGAAGGGTGCCTTTGGGGGGAGGAAGCGTGAGGAGGTGACGTTCGTGGCCGTTTTTGCCAGGGCCGAGGGGGAGTGGCGGCTTGTCGAGGTGAGGTTGGGGGCTGAGACGAAGCTGTAGACGGGCGGTAGGGCGGTAAGGCGGTAGGGCGGTAAGGGCGGTAAGAGAAATCCGGGGCCGCCTTTGGCGGTCCCGGATTCTTTCTTTAGGCTCCCTGGTCGTAGTTGCTACAAGCCTAGGGCCAGGCCTAGGCGGAGGGCCAGGTTCTGGCCGCTCGAGGAACCGGCTCGGTCGAACTCTTGGCCGTCCACCACGGTCACGAAGTCTCCGAATTGCGAGAAGCCGTAGGTGGCGCCGACGTCGAGGTTGACGCGGCTGCCTAGGCGGAACAGCAACCCGCCGCCGGCGTTGAAATTGATTCCGTCGGCCGATGCGTTCAGGGTCACCGGCCCGTTGGTGGTGCGGAAGTCGGCCGTGGTGGTCTGGCGCAAGAAGCTCACCCGCCCGGAGAAGTACGGGGCGACGGTGTTGCTGCCCACCAGGATCACGTAGCGTGGCTCGACGAAGAACCCGTTGAGCGTAGTATTGGGATCGTTGATGACGTCGGGCTGATCGGCCAACAGGTTCTGCTTGTGGGTGGTCCACTGGAATCCGGCGCCGAGCGAGAACAGGCTCGGTGTCCAGCGGATTTGGACTTCGAAGCCGGCCCCCGGCTCCACGTTGGCGAAGATCGGGTTGTCGCCGATCAGCGTGGATGAGAACAGCGAGCCCTGTATCGACCACTTCTGGGCCGACTGGGCTGCCGCCGGCTGGGCTACGAAGCCGACCGCGACGATCGCGGCCACGAGTGCGCGTTTGACATGCGACATCTGGGTACCCTCGGCACGGTGTTGCACATGGCTGGCCCGGCCCGAATGGCCGGACGAGCTATGAGGAGAGCAACTGTCGTGCCTCGGGGTCCCAACGCCACATCGATGGGCCCAGGTGTATTCCTCCCAACCACTTATCGATTTGGCGCAGGGACAGCCAGTCCAGTTTTCCAGCCAAGACATCGCTCCCTGCCGTGGTGAAATCCAAGGGCTGCCTGAGGAAGCCGGGCTCTGGCCTGGAGCCGCCGGGTGGTCGGAACCCGCCTTCGGCGGCCAGCAACGGTGCCTGGCCCATGATCAACCCTGCCAGAACGTCCCAGAACGAGGCATCCCCCATGAAGGGGGCCTCTTCCATCTCCTGGCTGGCCCGGAATACCGCGCCCGGGGTGGCGTGGCCCTGCTCCACCGCCGTCAGGATCTGGCGCTCCGAGCGAGACAGCCCGTCGGAGGACCCGGGCAACTCCTCGAGATGCCGCTCGACCGAGTCGGCCAGGAACGGCAAGGCGGCGGTGTCGCTTTCGAGAAGGGCGGCCCAGGATTGGGGAGTCGGTTGGGTGAACGCATCCCAGGCTTCTCGTCCCAGGCTGATCTGGGCGTCGTCCAGGGGCTCCCGGTCTTCGAACCACTGGCCCAGGAGTTCCGCCGAAGTGTGTGTCACGAAGGCATCGCGGCACACCAGGCTCAGAATGGTGTCCTCGGGTGGTTCCATGCCAAGGTACCGGAGGATCTGCAGCAGTTGCAGTTGATCGTAGAGGTCGTGCTCGAACCAGAGTACCAGTTCGTCGTGGTGCCGGGCGCTCTCCAGTTTCTTGTCCCGCAGTCTGAAATCCTGGCGGACCCTGTCGGGTGGACCCCAGCCCCGGCCGGCGATGAACTCTGCCCGGACGTCCGACTCCGCTTCGAGAGATTCGGTGGCGGGCACGGGGCCTTCGTGAAGCACGTCGCGCCAGGGGAAGATGTGGCCGGGGATGCCGGCGTTCTTCAGGGCCGACACGGCGGAGTCGCCGTTGGTGACTATGAGCATGAGGTGAGAGGTAACTGGTGAGGGTGGAGAGGGCCAGCGCAACTATGAGGGGACTAAGAGGGCTAAGAGGGAAAAGACGTATTAGCCCACTTTTCCCTCTTAGCCCTCTTAGCCCTCTTAGTCTCTCTTGTTTAGCCGCTGTTCTCTGGGACGCCATGGGCGCTAGGTGGCGGCCGTCGTCCGATCGAGAATTTTGTTGTAGAGCCAGGCCACGATGGCTCCGCCGATGGCACCGTCCAACGCTCCGTAGAGCGTGCCCACGATGACGGAGGTCACGCCAGCGCCACTGGGTAGCCCGGGGTACACCGATGCCATGACGTTGATGAAGGCCTCGCCGTATCCCCCGGCCCCGCCCGTGAGCCAATTGGCGGTGAGCACGAAGAACATGGCTCCGCCCCAAATGAGCGCCAGGGTAATTGCCACGGCCTTGACGTTGAGTCGCATGTTGCCTCCAGAGTTGGAGAAGCCCGGGAGGGCTCGACCGGAGTCCGCGAGTGAAGACGAGCGGCGACGACTGAGTCCCCCGGGGGTAACGAAGACTGCGAGGGCAGTATGCCCACGCGGTCTGAAGCGCGCCCGGGAGGGCTCGAACCTCCAACCCCCGGCTTAGAAGGCCGGTGCTCTATCCGGTTGAGCTACGGGCGCCAGAATGGGACGCAATATAACGTGACGCGATGTGGATCGACGGCGAGCGATTGAGCACCGCATACTCACGAACCGGGCGACGACGACAGCTGAAACGGTGCAGCTTGGGTACCACGAGCGCGTCACAGGGAGGGCTCGACATGCCTAGGCAATCAGCATGGCTCGGCACTGGTCATCAGACCCCTTCCTCGAATATCGAAAAGTGTCCTCCAAGGCATCGGAATCAGGTCTGTGGAGGGCGGCAAAACGTAGCAGGAGCGCCCGCTCCTCGGAGCGCGCCGCCGACGTATGCTATTTGGGACACTACCATGAGGGCGGCGCCGCACCACCCGCGGAGGCAGAGCCAGCCATCCTTCTGCAGCGGGAAGCACACGAGCCGCGTATAGAACGACAATGGCTCCGGAGTGCGTCCCTGGTACTCTCGCCGGCCCCGCTCGACGCGCGAGCGGTGGTACAGCGGCGCTCCCAGCCCATAGATGAAATGCTGATGGCAGTAGCCACGCAGACCCATGTCGTGAGCGTGATCGACGACGGCTTCCGGCACCGACACCAGGGGGAAGCCAGCCTCGCGCCAGTGATCGCACAGTTCGCGGTCCTCAGAACCGACCAGCATGAATCTCGGGTCGAACCCGCCAACCTCGAGGAAGGTCTCCCGGTGGGCCGTCATGTTGTTGGACGTGAAGAATCGCGCGTGGCCGGGGGCGGCGTTGAAATACCCGTACAGGTAGTCGATCAAGTTCTGGCTGGCCTGAGCGTACACGTTGTCCCGGAGCGCATTGATGGTATGGCCTCCGAGCAACGCGGTTGGCTTCTTGCGGAACATGGTCGCGAAGGCGCTCAGCCAGCCTGAGCGTGGGGCGCAGTCGTCATCGGTGAACGCCAACCACCGGCCACGCGCTCGCGCCGCGCCGACGTTGCGGGCCAGCCCCGGCCCGTGACGCTGCGTCCGAATGAAACGGCAGGTGATCTGGCCGACCGTATCGCGCACCAAGGGCTCCACCGGCGGGTCGCTGCCGTCATCAACGACGATCACCTCGTAGCGGTCCAGCGGATAATCCATACTCGACAACGCAGCGAGACACCGGCGCAGCCGGTCGGGCCGTTGGAACGTCGGCACGATGATAGAGAAATCGATCGACAAAAGCGCCTCGCTGGAGTCCGGGTTCATTCGATCGGATTCGTTGCCGGCGACGCCGG
>CAJVYZ010000325.1 GCA_913009915.1 uncultured Gemmatimonadota bacterium
CGCCGAGCGCTCCACTCTTCCCCTCGCCGGCGCTCGTCCGATCACGCCGCATGAACCACGCCATCCAACCGTCCGTAACGGCGGTCGATCTCCGCCAGCAACTCGGCAGTCGCCGATTCGTCGGCCACGTCCAACGCCACCGGCCACACTTCGACGTTATGTTCTTGCTGTAGTTTTTGAATCCCGGCGATTCGCGTGGCCAGGGTCTCGGAAGTCGGCGCGGCCAGATAGGCGTCCCATTGCGAAGATTCGGGAAGCGGCTGACGCGAGGCCAGCACTAGCCGGACCGGCGCTTCGTGCGTGCCGGCGGCGGCCAGCCGGGCGGCCAACTCCAGGCCGATATTGCCCTGACCGCCGGAAAGCAGATAGACGCCGCCGGACCGCAGCGGCGGGTGACCGTCGGCCAAACGGCTCACATCGCTGGGACGCCAATGGCGAACCCAAGCAGTCTCTTCGCGCCAAGCCGCCAGTGGCGGTGGGTCACACCAGCCGAGCGACGCCAGCACGTGCGCGGCCGCCGGGGTTGCCGCCAAGGTCCGTGGCAGGTCCAACACGCGACACCGCAGCTCCACATATTCTTGATCGATGACTTGTGACAGCGCCGCGGTGGCCGCCGCGCGGGGGTCGGAGGTCGAGGACTCCTCCACCGGCTGACCACCGCGGCTGATGATCCATACCGGCAGCGGTTCGGCCGCTTCGTGTTGGTCCACCAGCGTGGCAGTCTGAGTGACCAGCCGTTGCAGGCCTGCCAGTAGTTCAGCTTGTACTGAAGAGGCGTCCGTCCCGTCGTCCCACGCTTGTGGCTGACCGGTCACCAGCACCACGCCTTCCTTGTACGACAGCAACTCGGCCACTTGCTCACGCTCGTCGTCCAGCATGCCGAGCGCCTCGAGCGACAACTCCAGCGCATTGGCGTTGAGGATACGGACGACGACCTTCTCGCCCAGCGAGGCCGGGAGTGTCGAGATGCGCAGATCTATCTTTTCGTGATTGACGGCGACCCGGGCCCGTCCGTCCTGCGGCCGAAGCCGGTCGGCGATGTCGAGCCCCGAAATGATCTTCATTCGGGAGATGAGCGGCAATCCGGCCGAGCGCGGGATCTTCATCACCTGGCGCAAGACGCCGTCGATGCGATAGCGGACGATCACGCCGCCCTCGGACGGCTCGATGTGAATGTCACTCGCCCGGCTGGAGATGCCATCCGCCAGCATCATGTCGACCAGCCGGACGATGGGGCGCTGGCTTGCCTCGTCGAACGTGGTGCCCAGTTCATCCTCGTCGTCGTCGACCTGCTCGACGATGCCGGAGTCGAGGTCGCCCAGCAGCTTTGAAACGACGTTTTCGGGCTGATAGACCTCGTCGAGCTTCTGACGGATGGCACCCGGAGGACAGAGATGGAGCCTGACCTCGCGCCCGGTGGCAAAGGCCAGCATCTTCTCCGCGTCGATGTCGAACGGGTTGGCGGTGGCCGCCACCAGATAGGAATCGGTGATCTTCAGGGGGATCACGGAATGGGTGCGTGCCAACTGCTCCGGCACGGCGTCACGCACTTTGGGGTCGATCTTGTGCATCTCGGCCAGCGGCAGACGGAAACGCGTGGCGATGGCGGTCATGATCTGATCGTCGGTCACCAACCTCTTGCGGACGAGCGTTTCCCACAGCGACACGGGTTCTTCGGCATCGGTGTTCCGAAGCTCCAACATGGCCTCTTCGGGAACCAATACTTCGACCGTAGGAACCAGCCACTCGTCGGTGAACTGCATATCATTCCGATCAGGAAAATCGTGGGCGCCGGGTCTCCATACCCGAGCCTTAATAATACGAAGGGACAGCCTATCGCGGCTAGTACCTCCGGACTACAGCAGGGGCCACCACCCCCGTGTGACATCGAGGGTCACCTGGACCCCGCCATCGAGGAGACCGATCCCCACATCCAGCCGTAACAGATTCATCAACCACTCGACCCCCACCCCGACGACTGGTCGCACACCGCCGGTGGCGCTCCAGGTGGTTCCCGGTATCGCCCGGTCGCTCCACCCCGCCGCCACAAAGGGGGCGATCACCAGGTCGCTCCCGGTGGAGGCGAAGCTGCCGAAACTGACGGACGGGACCGGGACGGTCGGCCGCCACTCCACGTGAAGGAGCACCATGCTCCTCCCGCCATAGGCGCGAAACGGCTCACCCAGCAGCGTACCGCGACCTCCGAGGACAAAGGACCGATAGGTCGGAAGGCCATCGGTACCCCACCCGAGATACCCGCGAGCCACCAGGGCCCGGCCGCCAAGTGTTGTAATACCAGTAGCTTCCGCCGTCAGACGGAGGTACTGGGTAGGCCCGTCACCCGCCTCCAGGCGGATCTCTCCATAGAGGTCCTGGGCAAGACCTACGCCACCGTCCCGGCGCTTGAACATCACCGATCCCTGGAGATAGTCCCCCGCCCCCAGCGGCGGATTGGCACGGTATGTCCCGTGGACCGGGGTGGCCGCCACCGTCAGCGAGCGGGACCGTTCCACTCCCAAGCCGAGGGCGATCGAGCTGCGGGCAGAGAGCGGCACGGTCACCCGCCCCCCTACACCGCTCAGCAGCACGTAATCGCCCAGGTCCTTGCCGGCTTCCTGTGATCGGAACGAATTGAGGATCGGCGAAATCACCGGGATATCACTCAGATCAACCACGCGGCGATACCCCTCGACCATCCCGGTCGCTCCAGCTACCCCGGTGGACAGCGCAAGCCGGGTCAGGAATCGTCCGTCGGACGTGCCGTACCCCAACCAGGCCTTCCCCAGGAATCCTCCCGTCGCAGCCGACCCACCGATACCGAGACGGAGGCCGTTGACTCGGTTGACGAGCACCAGGTCGCTCACCGAGTTGGTGCCGATACGCGTGCCGCGCATCGTCTGCAGAGCCCTGGGGCCAACCAGCCGCCTGATCTCGAGCCGGGCCGTTTCCAGGTCCTGTTCCGAAAGCGGGCGGGCGGCCTCCTCGGCGGCGCGCTCCAGCGGTTCGGTCCAGGGACCTGCGGAATCCGCGGCGGCGGGCAGACCGGCCAGTGCCGGACCACCGAACAATGCCGGGTCGAGCGGTCCGTTGACAACCAGATCGTCCACCGTCCACCGGACCCGGATCAGGGTGCGGACGGGAAAATCGAACCAGGCGACGCGCCGCCGGATCTCGACTTCCTGACGGAACGGCAACCAGAATCGGCCGTCGCGCAACGAGTTCTCCAGCACGAAGGTGATATCTTCGATCGTCTGGTCGCGATAGGCCGCCGCGGTGAACCCCAGGCGGAGCCGGACAATGTCCCCCCGATCCCGCGCCAGATAGGCCCTTCCCACCGCCAGTCCGGCGGTGGGGTCCCGCGGCCTGAAGTCGACCGCGACGAGGTGCAGGGTGCGCCCGGTCATGCCGATGGATACGGAATCCCCCAGGGCATACTGGTACGCCGTAGGGCCGCCCGGGGCGAACGGATGCAACACCCCGCGAACTTCATCGCCTTCCCCGACGGTGATGCGATCGGCCAGGTTGCCCACGACCATGGTCAGGTGATCCCGGTGGTAGGCGATGTCGGTGGGGAGATAGCGCCGGTCGCGCCAGGCGGTAATGACCTGCTTGCTCATCCCCGGGGTCCGCCAATACACTTCGGCGGCGAGTTGATCGGCCTTGATCAGCCGGGGCGGGTCGCTGAGCCCTTCGCCGATCTGGGTTGAGAAGAAGACGAACCCGCTGACCTCTGCCCGGTAATTTTGGAGAGCCGTGTCCCGGCGGGTTTCGAGACGGCGATCCACGGCACGTTGCACCAGCCGGAGCGCTTCCTGGGAGTCCCATTGCTGAGCATCCAGTCGAGTGGCGACGAGCGCAATCAGCGCCAGGATCACAATAGCCATCGCCCTGCAATATTCCGTCGACGGCGGTGGGGAGCAACCGGACTGGCCGTGTGCCTGACCGTGGCCGGTGGCTGTGGTGGTGGTCCGGCCACAGGGTCTGGGTCGCCGGCCCCCGTCGTCACCGTGACTCGACTGGTCCAGCGGGACAGCGTATTGGTCCTGGAAGCGTGGGGGACCCTGGCCCAGGACACCAGCCTCATGGTACCGGTCAACCAGCGACGGGTCGTCATCCTTCGTCATGGAGCGCCCGACAACACCGTATTCGCCGAGGTCACTTTCCCTCCCGGGACGTTCGACGCCCCGGGCGTCGATTCGGTCCGCGTCAGCCTGGTGGCGCGGCCCGGTATTTACGGACTGGACATAAGTGCCGACGCCCCGATTTTCCGTTTTTTTTTT
>CAJVYZ010000326.1 GCA_913009915.1 uncultured Gemmatimonadota bacterium
AGACGGTAAGCGAGTACTCATATAGATGATGAATAGATGCATGATGGAGTGATGAGGACACGCGCAGGTATGGTGACTGGTAGTGTTTTTATTTTTGTGTTATGTTTTCTTTTTTTTTTTTTTTTTCAAGCAGAAGACGGCATACGAGATATATCAGTGTGACTGGAGTTCAGACGTGTGCTCTTCCGATCTCCCAGCCGCAACCAGTCGATCTGCACGTAAGCCGGCCGGCTGATCACGAACACGATGGCCTGCGCCACGTCCTCGGGCCGGAGCATGTCCGACCGGGCGAGGAAGCCCGGCCGAGTGTCAGGGTCGACCGGATCCCACATGCTCGTGTCCGTCGGTCCCGGCGACACCAGGCTGAAGCGCACGCCCGACCCACGGTACTCGGCCGACAGGGCCTCGTGCAACCCTCGCAGCCCGTACTTCGAGGCCGCGTAGGCCGCGTTCTCCGGGAGGCCCGTGTGATCGGACACGCTTCCCACGGTGACGAGCATCCCCCGGCCGGCCTGGCGCATGGCCGGCAGGAACGCCCGGGCCACGCCGAAGGGCGCCTGCAAGTTGGCGGCGAGCTGACGGTCGAACGCCTCCGCGTCGGTGTCCTCGAACGATCGCAACAGAAACAGGCCGGCGTTGTTGACCACCACATCCGGGGCACCCCACCGTTCTACGATCTGGCCACAGGCGCTTTCGAGCGCACGGCTATCAGTCAGATCGCACGGCAGGTCCCACCGGTCGGCTTCCTCCCGTGGCTCGAGGGACCGGGCCAGGCCCGCCACTCGCGCACCTGCCTGGCGCAGCAATTCGGCCGTCGCTGCGCCGATGCCTCTCGACGCGCCGGTGACCACGGCGGTAGTGCCGGCCAGATCGATCATGACGACGGCGAATTGTGGACCAGGCGGAGGAACTCCTCGCGCGTCTTGATGTCGTCGCGGAACACGCCCCGGACGGCACTGGTGACCGTCTTGGAGTTCTGTTTTTCCACCCCGCGCATCATCATGCACAGGTGGGACGCTTCGATCACCACGCCCACACCCCTCGGGTCGAGCACCTCCATGATGGCGTCGGCCACCTGGTCGGTCAGCCGTTCCTGCAATTGCAGCCGGTGGGCGAACATGTCGACGATGCGCGGCAACTTGGACAGGCCGATGATCTTCCCATTGGGGATGTAAGCCACGTGGGCCCGCCCAAAGAACGGCAGCATGTGGTGCTCGCACATCGAGTACAGCTCGATGTCCCTCACCATGATCATGCTCTCATGTGGTTCCTCGAACACCGCCTGGCCGATGACGCCCTCGAGCGTCTGGTGGTACCCCTGCGTCAGCCATCGGAGGGATCCCTCGACCCGCTCCGGCGTCCGCCGGAGCCCGGGGCGACTGGGGTCCTCGCCAAGCGCTACCAGCATCTGGCGGATCTGGCCGGCAAACGAGTCGCCGGCAGAAGGGTGGTGCGTCATCTCAGGTACCGCCGTCGTAGTCGACATAGTTACGGGGAGTCTCCCACAATCGTATGTTGGCCAGGGTCCCGGCCGGCAAGCGCGACGCCAACTGCTCCCAACAGAACATGGCAATATGCTCGGCGGTGGGAATGCGGTCGGCGAACCAGGCCACGTCGAGATTCAGGTTCTTGTGATCGAGCTGCCCGACCACGTGCTCATCGATGAGGCCGTGGAGCACGGCCGTGTCGACCACGAACCCCGTTGCGGGGTCGATCGGGCCTCGCACCGTCACATCCAGTTCGTAGTTGTGCCCGTGGAAATTGGGATTGTTGCACGCGCCGAAAGTGGCCTCGTTCCAGGCGTCCGACTGTGACGGATTGTGGAGCCGGTGCGCGGCGTTGAAGTGGGCCCGGCGGGTTACGGAGACTGTAGACATTCGGCACCGCGGTCAGAGTCAGGGGTCAGGGCAAGCTATTAACACAAAGCGCCGACCTCCGTAAGATCGGCGCTCTCTGTGCGTGCGGCAATGGAGAGGTTTATTGAAGCCCGACGAGCAATCGTGGCGCCCTCATAATGACCTCTGCCTACCCACGCAGGGCGTGACATCAGCCAAAGAATATGGGCCCGTCATCGGATGTTGGCTCAATAGGATGACTCCCCATCACCGCCTTACCTAACTAAGATAGAGGCGTATCAAATGGCCGTCAACAATACACCCGGACCGCCCAGATGCTACGCAATTCTGTGACCCTGGCCGTCAGCATCGCCTGTCTCGTCGCCTGGATCGTGTTCGGCTTCGTCGTTCCGGTCGGCGTCGGCCTAGTGCACGCCCTGCTCGGTGTGTCGGCCATCCTGTTCGTGCGCTGGTGGGGCCTGACCCGGTGACACCCGGCGGAGCGGTTCAGATCTCCCAATTCGAAAACACGATGCCCGAGGCCGGAATCGGCTCGTCGTACCCCGTGCGAGTCATGCGCAGGTCGGTCCACTGCACCTGGAACCCGTGTCGTACCAACGACCGGTAGGCGTCGGGAAACGCCGTCTGACACCGCACCGCTAGACCGGTGAGGCCCAGGCCAACGGCGGCGCCCATCAACCCTTCGATCAACGCGTCGAATGCCGCCAGGTCCACGGCCACCAGCTTCAACACCCGCAACTCTTCCGCAGCCCGTCCCTCGGCCAGCGGAGAAGAGTGCCACAAGGCAAATCCGGCCAACGCACCGTGCCGACGGACCAGGCTGGTGTCGCCCAGGCCGAGGTCGGCCGTAAGCTGCATCTCCCGGGTGAAGTCGCAGGACGGCTGAATCTCCGAGGTCAGCGACCGGCACTGCTCCAGCACTCTCTCGGGATCACTGGCAGCGGACAGGCATTCGGCCGGCACGCCGTCCGAGGGAAGCTCACGGGTGAGGGTGACGGTCAGGTACCTGGGGACGAACTCCAGCCCGCTGTAGAACCCGATGTTGTCGACCGTGCGGGGCATGGTCTCCAATCCGATGGTCTGGACGCCGCCGGCCTGCAGCCAGTCGACCCCGGCCTGGACGATCCGCTTGCCCAACCCCTGTCCCTGACGTTCGGGCCTGACCGCCAGGGGACCCATCCAGCCCTCGCGGCCGGAACGGTGCACCATGTTGAAGGCCGCCAGGCCATCGTCGTCGTACCACACCATGGCCCCCTCGACGGCATCTGCGATGGCGTAACGCCACACCGACGGATTCAGTTGCGGCACCCGAACGCCCACCAGCCCGTCCCGCCGGTAGCGGTCGGTGAACGACTCGGAAAACACCGCGTTCATGGCGGGGATGTCCTCGACGCGGGCGGGCCTGGGCCCTCGGATCGCCGTCCTAAGCCGCGGCACCGGGATCCTCGGGAACGTCTTCTTCACTCACCCGCGACACGCCAAGCTTCTCGTCCAGGTCCACTCGGATGACCCGGTCGAACCCTTCACGCACCGACTCGATGTGGGTAATGAGCACCACCTGGGGAAACCGATCCCGTAGACCGCGCAGCAGTTCCAGAACGGAGGCGCGCCGTTCTTCGTCCAGGGATCCGAAGATCTCGTCGAGCACCAGGAGCGACAACGGCTGGCCGGCACGCTCGGCGATCATCTGGCTGATGGCCAGCCTGAGCGCCAGGTTGGCCACGTCTTCTTCGCCGCCCGACACCACCGGCTTTGCCTGACCGTCCTCCATCAGCACGGCGACGTAGTCTTCGTCGAGTTCCAGATCGGAGTAGCGATCGTTGGTCAAGTCCCGCAGGAACACCGACGCCAACTCCGACAACTCCGGCCGGAGCGACGCGTTGAGGTCGGTCCGCAGATCGGTGAACGCGCGATCCAACTCCTGGTGGAGCAGCAGATCGCGCTTGGCCGTGTCGATGCCGGCCAACATTTGGCTGCGTTCTTCCCGTCGCCGGGTCACGCCGGCGAGGGCGTCGGTGGCCGCCTCCAGTTCCGCCCGCGCGCGTACCACACGTTTCTCGGCTTCGTGTTTGCCGGCCCGGGCCCGCTCCACAGCCTGCTCCGCCTGGACATACGCTTCGTCGGTGAACCCCAGTTCGGCCATCTGCTGCCGCAGCGACGCGGCCTCACGCTCCAACTCGGACAGCTCCCGTTCCACTCGCTCCGCTTCGCCAACCAACGACTGGGCCTGATCCGCCAGAGCCCGCTGCCGCTCCGCCCGCAGCACTACCGGCTCGAGCGCTTGGACCTGCCGCTTCACTTCCTCGAGATCGGAAGAGCGTCGTGTAGGGAAAGAGTGTAGATCTCGGTGGTCGCCGTATCATTAAAAAAAAAAATAAGAACAACACACATGTAGTGATACGCGATAACCAC